>JAJZHS010000097.1 GCA_021798395.1 Pseudomonadota bacterium | reverse complement strand
CGCGTGGCGCCGGCGGATCGCCTCGACGCTCGCGCGTTCGCCGTCGACGGCCAGCAGCAGGTCGCCCGGAGCCAGGCCGGCGCGCTGCGCCCAGCTGTCGGCCAACACATGGCGGACCTGCGCCCAGCCTTGCGCGTCGTCGACCCGCAGGCCCAGCGCGGCCAGCGCCTCGGGCGGGTCGTGGCGCCAGCGCACGCCGAACGCGGCCAGCAGCCGGCGCAGCGGCAGTTCGGCGCAGCCGTCGACGTGGCGCGCGAACATCCGCCGCAGGTCCAGCCCGCTGACTTCGCGCACCAGCTCCGGCAGCGCGTCCTCGGCCACGCCCGGATCGCCGGGGGCGCCGTGGCGCCGCCAAAGCGCGCGCATCACGTCGTCCAGCGTCGCGCCGCTGCGGCTGCGCAGCGTCAGGTCCAGGCTCAGCGCGAACAGCGCGCCGTGGGTGTAATAGCTGGTCGTCGCGTTCGGGGTGTCGGCGTCGGGCCGATAGTGCTTGATCCAGGCGTCGTAACTGGCCTGCTGCAGGCTCTGCACCCGTCGCCCCGGCGCGCCGAGCACCGTGTCGACGGTCCGAGCCACGGTGTGCAGATAGTGCGCGTCGTCGAGGATCCCGGCGCGGCGCAGCAGCAGGTCGTCGTAGTACGACGTGAAACCCTCGAACAGCCACAGCAGCCCGGTCGGGTTCTCGCGCTCGAGGTCGTACGGCGTCAGCGCGGCGGGCCGGATGCGCTTGACGTTCCAGGCGTGGACGTATTCGTGGCTGCACAGGCCGAGAAACTGGCGGTAGCCGCGGCTGCGCGCGTCGCCGTCGCGCGGATGCGGCAAGTCGGCGTCGGCGCAGATCAGCGCCGTGCTGTCGGCGTGCTCGAGTCCGCCGTAGCCGCCCGCGGCCAGCGGCATGGCGAGGAAGGCGTAGCGCGCGAACGGCGCGTGTCGGCGCTGCGGCTCGAACAGCGCGATGGTCGTCTCGCACACCCGCTTGAGGTCGTCGCGAAGGCGCGCGCGGTCGACCTGCAGGCGCGCGGCCTGGTCCAACACCATGGCGTGCGGGGTGCCGTGCGCGCGCCAGGGAACGCGCAGCAGGTCGCCGATCAGCACCGGGTGATCGACCAGCGCGTCGTAGTCCTTCGCCCGGTAAAGGCCGAAGCCGCGGTCGTCGACGTCGACCGCGGCCAGCGTGGTGGCCACGCTCCAGGCGGGCTGCTGCGGCGGCGCGACGATGCGCAGCAACTGCGCGTCGCGTTCGCGTCCGTGCACGGCGAGCAGCAGGCTCGACGGATTGAAGAACGCGCGCGTGGCGTCGAGGAATGCCGTGCGCACCGATGCGTCGTGCGCGTGCACCGTCCAGCGCAGCAGCAGGGCCGAAGCGCACGGTGCCGCGCGCCAGCGGTTTTTCGCCACTTTGCGCAGCGCCAGGCGCCGCCCCGCGCTGGAGGCGTCGATGCGCACGACGTGGCGCGCGAACTCGCGCACCAGATAGCTCCCCGGGATCCACACCGGGAGCCAGAACTCCTGGCCGCGCGGATCGGGGTCGGGCAGCGCGAGCTCGACCTCGAACAGGTGCGCGTTCTGCTGGTGCAGGTGCACCGTGTAGACGGGGGCTGGATTGTCGGACATCGGGGTCGATCTGGAGCGGACGCCTCGCCACATGCTAATCTGGACCCGAGCAGCGTGATGAGGAGGCCGTGGTGGAACGAGACGTCTTCAGCGAGATCGCCGGCCATGCCGGCGCCGGCTCGCCGTCGCTCGTCTACCAGCCGCTGGTGCAATACCCGGGCGGCGAACTGGTCGGTCTCGAGGTGCTGTTCCGCTGGCGCGCCGACAGCGCGCCGCGGCGGCACTCGCCGCTGACCTTCCTGCAGCGGCTGACGCCGTCGCAGACCAGCGAACTGTTCTTCTGGGTCGTCGACGAGTCGATTTCCGAAGCGCGCGTGCTGTCGAACTGGACCGGCTGGCGCGGCCACCTGGCGATCAACGTCGAGGCCGACCAGCTCGGCGATCCGGAATTGGTGCGGCGCCTCGAGCAGGTCATGCAGCGCAACCAGTGGCCTGCGGAGCGGTTGATCATCGAGGTCACCGAACGGCGGCCGATTCCGGTCTTCCCCAGCGTGGTGCGCAACATCCAGGCGCTGCAGCAGGCCGGGGTGCAGATCGCGATGGACGATTTCGGCGAAGGCTACGCCTCGTTCGAGTACCTCAAGCGGCTGAGCCCGGCGCAGATCAAGATTCCGTCGGGTTTCACCCGCGACATGCGCGGCGACCGCCGCAACGAGGAGATCGTGCGCGCGCTGCTGGCGCTGGCGCAGCGCCTGGACATCAAGGTCGTCGCCGAGGGCGTCGAGTCGCGCGAGACGGCCGAGGCCCTGCATGCGCTGGGCCTGCGCGTGATGCAGGGCTACCTGTTCGGCGAGCCGCGCGAGCTCGAGGACTGGGCCCAGTTCCTGAACCAGGACGGTCGCCTGGCGATCGGCGGTTGAGCGCCGCCGCGCGCCGGCGGGCGTTCAGGCCAGGTGGCGGGCGAAGAAGTCCAGGCTGCGCTGCAGCGCCAGCGCGGCCGACGGGGCGTCGTAGGCCGCGCGCGCGTCGCAGTTGAAGCCGTGGTCGGCGTCGTAGACGAAGAATTCGGCGTCCGGGTTGGCGCGCCGCACGACGTCGCGGTCGGCCGAGCCGATGTGGGCGTCGCGAAGCGCGTAGTGGAACATCAGCGGCGCTTTCGCCGGCTCGCCGGCGACCTGGGCGTTGCGTCCGCCGTAGTAGCTGACCGCGGGCAGCGCCAGCCGCGTCGCGGCCAGGTAGGCGATGGTGCCGCCCCAGCAATAGCCGACCACGCCGACGCGGCCGGAGTCGGCCACCGCGGCCGCCGCGGCCTGCACCGCGGCCACGGCGCGGTCGAAGCCAAGGCGCTCGACCAGCGCGCGGCCGCGCGCGATTCCGTCGGCGTCGTAATCGAGTTCGACGTCGCGTTCGAGGCTGTCGAACACGGCCGGCGCGATCGCGCGCCAGCCGGCGCGCGCGTAGCCGTCGACGACGCGGCGGATGTGCGCGTTGACGCCGAAGATTTCCTGCACGACGACGATTCCGCCCTTGGCCGCGCCCGACGGCTCGGCGACGTAGGCGCCGAGGTCCTGCCCATCGGCGGTGTGCAATGCGAGGGTTCTGCCCATGCTGGTCTCCAGGGTTCGAAAGCGGGAACCGCGCGGCGCGCGGGCCGCGCACATCGTCGCCATTGTCGCGGCTGTGCCGCGCGCGTGCAGCGCGTCGCTTCGTCAGGCCGCGGCGCGGTGCGCCAGCAGGCGGCCGAGGTAGCGCCCGGTGATCGATTCGGCGTGCGCGGCCAGTTGCGGCGGCGGCGCCGCGGCGACGATGCGCCCGCCGCCCGAGCCGCCCTCGGGCCCGAGGTCGATGACCCAGTCGGCGCACGCGATGACGTCGAGGTTGTGCTCGATGACGACGACGGTGTTGCCGGCGTCTCGCAGCCGCAGCAGCACCTTGAGCAGCAGCTCGATGTCGGCGAAATGCAGCCCGGTGGTCGGCTCGTCGAGGATGTACAGGGTGCGACCGGTGTCGCGGCGCGACAGCTCGAGCGCCAGTTTCACGCGCTGCGCTTCGCCGCCCGACAGCGTGGTCGCGCTTTGCCCGAGGCGGATGTAGCCCAGCCCGACCTCGTGCAGGGTCTGCAGCTTGCGCGCGATCGCAGGCACCGCGGCGAAGCGCTCGAGCGCCTGGTCGACGGTCAGTTCGAGCACCTGCGCGATGTTCAGTCCCTGCCAGGTCACGTCGAGGGTTTCGCGGTTGTAGCGAAGTCCGCGGCAGACGTCGCACGGCACGTACAAGTCGGGCAGGAAATGCATCTCGACCTTGACCAGGCCGTCTCCCTGGCACGCCTCGCAACGTCCGCCCTTGACGTTGAACGAAAACCGCCCGGCGTCGTAGCCGCGCTCGCGCGCCAGGTTGGTCTGCGCGAACAGTTCGCGCAGCGGCGTGAAGAGTCCGGTGTAGGTGGCCGGGTTGCTGCGCGGCGTGCGCCCCAGCGGCGACTGGTCGACGGCGATGACCTTGTCGAGCTGATCGAGGCCTTCGAGCGCGTCGAACGGCGCGGCCTCGAGGTGCGCGCCGTTCAGCGCGGCGGCCGCCGCGGCGTACAGGGTGTCGTTGACCAGAGTCGACTTGCCCGAGCCGGATACCCCGCTGACGCAGGTCAGCAGCCCCAGCGGAATGCGCGCGTCGACTCCGCGCAGATTGTTGCCGCGCGCGCCGCGCAGCGTCAGCCAGTGCGCGCCGGGCGCGCGCCGCGGCGTCTCGCTGCTGATGCGCCGCGCGCCGCTGAGGTAGGCGCCGGTCAGCGAGCCCGGGTCGGCCTCGATCTGCTCCGGAGTGCCTTGCGCCACGATCTCGCCGCCGTGCACCCCGGCGCCCGGGCCCATGTCGACGACGTGGTCGGCGGCGCGGATCATGTCCTCGTCGTGTTCGACCACCAGCACGCTGTTGCCGAGGTCGCGCAGTCGGCCGAGCATCGCGATCAGCCGATCGTTGTCGCGCTGGTGCAAGCCGATGCTCGGCTCGTCGAGCACGTACATCACACCGGTCAACCCGGAGCCGATCTGCGACGCCAGCCTGATGCGTTGCGCCTCGCCCCCCGACAGGGTATCGGCGCTGCGTTCCAGCGTCAGGTAGCTCAAACCCACGTCGTTGAGGAAGTGCAGCCGGGTGGCGATTTCGCGCACGATGCGCGCAGCGATCTCGGCGCGCGCGCCGTCGAGCTGCAGGGTGTCGAACCAGTGCTGCGCCTGCTGCAGGGTCATCTGGCCGAGTTCGGGCAGCGACAGCCCGGCCACCCGCACCAGCCGCGCCTCCAGCCGCAGCCGGCTGCCGCCGCACGCGGCGCACGGCTGCACGCTGCGCATGCGCGCGAGTTCCTCGCGCACGGCTGCGGTCTCGGTCTCGGCCCAGCGCCGCTGCAGGTTCGGCAGCACGCCTTCGAACGGGTGCTGGCGGGTCAGCGCGCGGCCCTTGGCGTCGACCCCGGCGAATGCGACGGCGTCGCTTCCGGTGCCGTGCAGCACCCGCTGCCGTGCCGCATCGGGTAGGCGCTCGAACGCGGTGTCGAGGTCGAAGCCGTCGTGCGCGGCCAGCGCCTGCAGTTGCTCGAAATAGAAGCGGTTGCGCCGGTCCCAGCCGCGGATCGCGCCGCTGGCCAGGCTCAGCTCGGGGTGGGCGACGACCAGTGCCGGGTCGAACAGTTCGATGTGGCCGATGCCGTCGCACTGCGGGCACGCGCCGGCCGGGTTGTTGAACGAGAACAGCCGCGGCTCGAGCTCGGGCAGCGCGGTGGCGCAGATCGGGCACGCGAATCGGCTGTTGAAGCTCTGCTGCGCGCCGCTGTCCAGGTCCAGCGCCAGCGCGCGCCCGTCGCTCAGGCGCAGCGCGGCCTCCAGGCTTTCGGCCAGCCGCTGGCGCAGGTCGCCTCCGGTGCGCACGCGGTCGACGACGACGTCGACGTCGTGGCGCGCGCCGTCGTCGAGCGCCGGCAGCGACTCGGCGTCGTGGATGGCGCCGTCGACGCGGAAGCGCACGTAGCCTTGCGCGCGCAGCCCGGCAAGCAGCTCGGCGTGGCCTCCCTTGCGCCCGTCGACCACCGGCGCCAGCAGCGCCAGGCGCTGCCCCGGAGGGCGCGCGAGCAGCGCGTCGACCATCTGCGACACGGTCTGCGCCAGCAAGGGCTGCTGCGGGTGCTGCGGGCAGTGCGGGACGCCCACACGCGCCCACAGCAGCCGCACGTAGTCGTAGATCTCGGTTACCGTACCGACCGTCGAGCGCGGGTTGTGGCTGGCCGACTTCTGCTCGATCGAGATCGCCGGCGCCAGCCCTTCGATCACGTCGACGTCGGGCTTGTCCATGCGCTGCAGGAACTGCCGCGCGTACGCCGACAGGCTCTCGACATAGCGCCGCTGGCCTTCGGCGTACAGGGTGTCGAAGGCCAGCGACGACTTGCCCGAGCCCGACAGGCCGGTCAGCACGACGAGGGCGTTGCGCGGGATGTCGAGCGAAACGTTCTTCAGGTTGTGGGTGCGCGCGCCGCGTACCCGGATGCAGGCGTGCGCGTCGGTTTCGGTTCGGCGTGGGCGGTGGTTCATGGCGGCAGGTCTGGCCAACACGCAACTATATCGGCACGCCGGGGTCCGGGGGCGACGCACGGTCTCCGGCGCGCAGTGCAACACCCTGTAAGTTGGCCGATTTTTGACTCCGATCTGCCCAGGCTGGCCTCCAATGCGGCAGAATTGGGTCTGAATACTCCGGGATACCGATGTCGACGACAGCACCGAGCAGCATTTCCAAGACTTCCGCCGCCCCCGGCATGACCGCGCAGGAGCGTCGCGCCAGCATGAGCCTGGCGTCGATCTACGGCCTGCGCATGCTGGGCCTGTTTCTCATCCTGCCGGTGTTCGCGGTCTACGCCGAACATCTGCCGCTGGGGCACAACAAGACCCTGGTCGGCCTGGCACTGGGCATCTACGGCCTGACCCAGGCGTTGCTGCAGATCCCGCTGGGCGCGGCGAGTGACCGCTTCGGCCGCAAGCCGGTGATGATGGCCGGGCTGGCGGTGTTCGCGCTCGGCTCGTTCGTCGCCGGCGCCAGCGCCAACCTGTACCTGATCATCGGCGGGCGCGCGCTGCAGGGCGCCGGCGCGATCTCGGCGGCGATCTCGGCCATGGTCGCCGACGCCACCCGCGAGGAGAATCGGACGAAGGCCATGGCGATGGTCGGCATGACCATCGGCCTGGCGTTCGTGCTGTCGCTGGTCGCCGGCCCGGCGCTGTACGACGCGATCAGCGTTCCGGGCATGTTCATCCTGACCGGGGTGCTCGCGCTGGTGGCGATCGGCGTCATCCGCTGGGTCGTTCCCGACGTGCCGATGGTCACCCATTCGGAGGAACTCGAAGGGCATTGGGCGGCCGCGGTGTTCACCGCGCCGCTGCTGAAGCTCGATTTCTCGATCTTCGCGCTCAATTTCCTGCAGCTGAGCATGTTCGTCGTCGTTCCAGTCGCGCTGGTCAAGTACGCCGGAATCCCGTTGCTGCACCACTGGATGATCTATCTTCCGGTGTCGGTTCTGGCGTTCATGCTGGCGATCCCTGGGATCATCTGGGCCGAGAAGCACGGGCACATGAAAGGCGTGTTCGTCGGCGCGGTCGCGTTGCTGCTGCTGACGATGCTCGGTTTCGCTGCCGGCTACCGCGATGTGTACATGCTGATCGGGTCGCTGTTCCTGTTCTTTGTCGCCTTCAACCTGATGGAGGCGCTGCTGCCGTCGCTGGTCTCGCGCACCGCGCCGCCGAGCCGCAAGGGGCTGGCGCTGGGCATCTACACCACCGGGCAGTCGCTGGGCCTGTTCGCCGGCGGCGCGGTCGGCGGCCTGCTGGCGCAGCACGGCAGCGCGCGCGCGGTGTTCCTGGCCGCTGCCGCGATCGCTGCGCTGTGGCTGCTGGTCGCGCTGACCATCCAGCCGCCGCCCAAGCGCAACAAGGCCGCCGCTGCTTAACCGCCTTTCGCCCGCCGCGGCTCCCGCAGCCGCGGCGCAGGCGCTATTCTTGGGCGATTGCGCGCCGCGGCGCGCGGCGCGAACCCCTATCCCGGAACGAACCATGGCCTCCGTCAACAAAGTCATCCTGATCGGCAATCTCGGCCGCGATCCCGAAGTGCGCTACGCGCCCTCGGGCGCCGCGGTGTGCAACGTGTCGCTGGCCACGACTCGCCAGTGGAAGGACAAATCCGGCGAGCGTCGCGAGGAGACCGAATGGCACCGGGTCGTGTTCTACGACCGCCTGGCCGAAATCGCCGGCGAGTACCTGAAAAAGGGCCGCCCGGTCTACGTCGAGGGTCGTCTCAAGTACGGCAAGTACACCGACAAGGACGGAAACGAGCGCTACACCACCGACGTCATCGCCACCGAGATGCAGCTGCTCGGCGGTCGTGAAGGCGGCGGCGGTGGAGGCGGCGGTGGCGGCAGCAGCGGCGAGGACGACGGCGGCGGCTACGGCCGCGGCCGCGAAGCGTCGCGCCCGGCGCCGAGCGGCCGCGCCAGCACGCCGTCGAAGCCGGACGCCGGCAGCTTCGACGACATGGACGACGATATTCCGTTCTAGAGAGATGTCGGTAACTGCTCCATGAACCCCACCCTGTGCACGCCGGCGTTCAGCTGGTCGAATGCAAGGGATGGAAGTTCCAG
>JAJZHS010000096.1 GCA_021798395.1 Pseudomonadota bacterium | reverse complement strand
CCGGGCGCTGGGCGCCGCGGCGCCTGGTGACGTGGATCGCGGGCCGGATGACGCGCGAAGTCTGAGCGTCGGTGCGCGCTCAGCGCGCCGACGGCGCGCCGCAGACCGGGCACGCGGGGTCGCGTGCCAGCGCGATGGTGCGCACGTCCATGTCGAACGCGTCGATCAGCAGGAGCCGCCCGGCCAGGCTGCGCCCGGCGCCGCTGAGCAGTTTCAGCGCCTCGGTGGCCTGCAGGCTGCCGACGATGCCCACCAGCGGCGCGAACACGCCCATCACCGCGCAGCGCACGTCGTCGACCGCGGCGTGGGGCGGGAACAGGCACGCGTAGCAGGGGCCGCGGCTGCCGTCTGCGCGCGGCCGGCTGTCGAACACCGCGACCTGGCCGTCGCCGCGGATCGCCGCGCCGCTGACCAGCGGCACGCCGTGCGCCACGCAGGCGCGGTTCAGCGCCTGCCGGGTGGCGAAGTTGTCGCTGCAGTCCAGCGCCACGTCGCAGCGCGCGAGCAGGGTGTCGAGCAGGGCGTCGTCGGCGCGTTGGGCGACGGCTTCGACGTCCACCCCGGAATTCAGCGCCAGCATCGCCTGGCGCGCCGAGTCGACCTTGGGCTGGCCCACGCGCGCTTCGGCGTGGGCGATCTGGCGCTGCAGGTTGGTCAGATCGACCGCGTCGTCGTCGACCAGGGTGATGTGGCCGACTCCGGCGCCGGCCAGGTACAGGGCCGCCGGCGAGCCCAGGCCGCCGGCGCCGACGATCAGCGCGCGCGACTCGAGAATGCGCTGCTGGCCGTCGATGCCGATCGCGTCGAGCAGGACATGACGCGCATAGCGCAGCAGCTCGTCGTCGTTCACCGCTTCGGGGTCAGCGCTTCGGTGCCGACGCCGGCGTGCTGGTCTCCGGCGTGTGCGGCGCGGCGGGCTGGGACGCCGCCGGTTTCGGCGGAACTTTTGCCGTGACGACGGGCTTGCCCTGCAGTTCGTTCAGCGCTTGCTGCAACTGCCAATCGTCCTTCGAGCCGTATTCGGGAAGTTTGGGGAACTTGTTCGGATCCTGCTCGATCTGCAGTTCGAGCACTTGGCGCGCCGCGGTTTCGCGCGCTTCGCGTTGCGCGGCGGCGGCGCTGGCCGCGGGCGTGGCCGGCCCGCCGGTGCCGATCTGGTTGCTGTAGTCGGCCTCGCGCGTGCGCAGCGCCGCGTACGGGTCGCCGCTGGGCAGCGGATCGACGATGTAGTTCGGCGTGATTCCCTTGGCCTGGATCGATTCGCCGTTGGGCGTGTAGTAGCGCGCGGTCGTCAGCTTCAGCGCGGTGTCCGGGCCCAGCGGCAGAACGGTCTGCACCGAGCCCTTGCCGAAGGTCGGGGTGCCCATGACCTTGGCGCGGGCGTAGTCCTGCAGCGCGCCGGTGACGATTTCCGAGGCCGACGCCGAGCCGCCGTTGACCAGCACGACCAGCGGCACCTTCTTGACGCCGGCGGGCAACGATTCGAGCGGATTGACGCCGGGCTCGCGCGAATAGTCGCTCGGCGTGTTGCGGTAGCTCACGTTGGCTTCGGGAATCTGGCCGCGCGTCGAGACGATCACGCTGTCCGGAGGCAGGAACACCGAGGCCACGCCGACCGCGCTTTCGAGCAGGCCGCCGGGGTTGTTGCGCAGATCGAGCACGATGCCCTTGAGCTTGGGGTCGCTCTTGTACAGGGCGTCGATCCGGTGCACGAAGTCGGGCAGGGTGTCGGACTGGAACTGGCTGATGCGCACCCACGCGTAGTCGGGCGCGACGATCTTGCCGCGCACGCTGCGCACGTGGATTTCGGCGCGCGTCAGGGTGACGTTCAACGCGCGCGCCTGGCTCTTGCGCAGCACGGTGAGGGTGACCTGGGTGCCGGGCTTGCCGCGCATGCGCTTGACCGCCTGGTCGAGCGTCATGCCCTTGACCGGCACGTGGTCAATGTCGGTGATCAGGTCGCCGGCCAGGATGCCGGCGCGCGCGGCGGGCGAACCCTCGATCGGCGAGACGACCTTGATCAGGCCTTTCTCGGCGGTGATTTCGATGCCCACGCCGACGAACTGGCCGCTGGTGCTTTCGCGGAATTCCTTGTAGTCCTTCGCGTCGAGGTACTCGGAATGCGGGTCGAGACTGTTGACCATGCCGTTGATGGCGTCATGCACCAGCTTCTTGCCCGCGACCGGCTCGAAGTAGTCGGCCTTGATCAGGCCGTAGACCGCGGCGAACTGCTGCAGTTCGTCCAGCGGCAATGACGCCGGCGTGTTGCGCGCGACCGCCTGCAACTGCAGCGTGGCCAGAGCTCCGGTGAGCACCCCGACGCCGATCCACGCCGCGATCTTGAATTTCCCAGCCATGCCTGATCCTTCGAATATGCGCCAGTATAGGGCGGACGGCCCCGAGCCGGGGCGCGCGAACGGCGCTCAGCGTGCCGCGTCGTGCTCGAGGTAGTAGCGCCGGATCGGCTTCAGCGCGGCGTCGAGTTCATACACCAACGGGGTTCCGTTCGGAACGTTCAGGCCGACGATGTCGGCGTCGGAAATTCCGTCGAGGTGCTTGATCAGCGCGCGCATCGAATTGCCGTGCGAAACGACCAGCAGACGGCGCCCGGCGCGGATCGCCGGAGCCAGCGATTCCTCCCACAGCGGCAGCACCCGGTGCACGGTGTCCTTCAGGCATTCGGTCAGCGGCAGGTCCACCGGGTTGGCACGGGCGTAGCGCGGATCGGCGGCCAGTTCGTGGCGGTGGCTCTCGTCCATCGCCGGCGGCGGCACGTCGTAGCTGCGGCGCCATTGCATCACCTGCGCATCGCCGAACTTGGCCGCGGTCTCGGCCTTGTTCAGACCCTGCAGCGCGCCGTAATGGCGCTCGTTCAGGCGCCAACTGTGGACCGTCGGCAGCCACATGCGGTCCATCGCATCCAGGCACAGCCACAGGGTGCGCACCGCGCGCTTGAGCACCGACGTGTACGCGACGTCGAAATCCAGCCCGTTCGCGCGCAGCAGGCTGCCGGCGCGACGCGCCTCGTCGGCGCCTTGCGCGGTCAGGTCGACGTCGACCCAGCCGGTGAAGCGGTTTTCCTTGTTCCAGAGCGATTCGCCGTGGCGAATCATGACCAGTTTGTGCATGTTCGGTGCGTCAGACGGGGTTGGGATCCGGTTCGAAGCCGACATGGTAGTGCACCGCGCGCGGCACCCCGGCCGCCGCGCGCGCGCCGGGCGCGCCGGTGCCGAAGTTCCTAGAATCCGGGTTATCGCTGCTTTGCTGGAGTGGGTATTTTGAAATTCATCATCGACAACCTCGCGCTGGTCGCGATCGCCGTGCTGTCGGGCGGCATGCTGCTGTGGTCCAGCTTTTCGCGCAGCGGAGGCGGCGTCGCGCCGGCCGAGGCCGTGCGCCAGATCAACCGGGAGAAGGGCGTGCTGATCGACGTCTGCGAGCCCGGCGAGCACGCTGCCGGGCACGGCGTGGGCGCGCGCAATATTCCGCTCGGCCAGCTCGAGCAGCGGATTGCCGAACTGCCGAAGAACAAGGAACTGCCGGTGCTGGTGCTGTGCCAGAGCGGCATGCGCGCCGGCCGCGCCGCGACCACCCTGCGCAAGCACGGCTACGGTCGTGCCGTCGCGGTTGCCGGCGGCCTGCGCGCCTGGCGCGACGCCGGGCTGCCGGTGGAAAAGGACTGAGCGGGAGACGATCATGCCCAGAGTGCGCATGTATACGACCGCCGTGTGCCCGTATTGCCACCGTGCCAAGGCGCTGCTGCACAAGCGCGGCGTGACCGAGATCGAGGAGATCCGCATCGACCTCGACGCGCAGGCGCGCGCGGTGATGATGCGCGAGACCGGACGCAGGACCGTGCCGCAGATCTACATCGGCGACACCCACGTCGGCGGCTGCGACGACTTGTACGCGCTGGACGCGCGCGGCGCGCTCGAGGCGATGCTGCGGGCGGGGTGACCCCGCGGCGGGCCGCGCGTCGCAGCGTGCTCCTACAATGTCGGATTCCCGCACGCGCACGGCGCGCCGCGCGCGACCCAACGACGTCATGGAGCCACGCATGAGCACCCCACCGAATTCTGCCGCCGACGACCAGCAACCGGTTTTCGCGTTGCAGCGCTGCTATCTGAAGGACATGTCGCTGGAGCAGCCGAATTCGCCGCGCATCCTGCTCGAGCAGGCGCAGCCGACCGTCGACGTGCAGATGAACCTGGCCAGCGAGGCGATCGCCGACGGGGTCTACGAGGTTGCGGTCACGGCGACGATCACCGCGCGCGTCAACGACCAGACGCTGTTCCTGGTCGAGGGCAAGCAGGCCGGCATTTTCGAGCTGCGCAACATCCCGACCGAGCACACCGACATGCTGCTGGGAATCGCGTGCCCGCAGACGGTTTATCCGTACTTGCGCGCCAACCTGGCCGACGCCATCACCCGCGCCGGCTTCCCGCCCGTGCACCTGGCGGAAATCAATTTCCAGGCGATGTACGAGAGCCAGCACGCGCAGCAGGCCGGACAACAGCCGGGCGACCTGATCGGTCCCGATGGGGCGGCGCTGAACTGATGGTTCGGGCATGAACGTCAGCGTGCTTGGCGCCGGGGCCTGGGGCACGGCGGTGGCCGCGCACGCCGCGACGTCCCTGCAGGACACGGTGCTGTGGGGCCGCGACACGCGGCAGATCGACGCGCTGCTGCAGGCGCGCGAGAACCGGCGCTACCTGCCCGGCGTCGCCTTGCCCGCTGAGCTGCGTTGTACGGCCGAACTGCAGCAGGCCCTGGACCACGCGTCGCCCGACGGATTGCTGATTCTGGCGGTGCCGCTGGCGGCGTTGCGCACCCTGGCGCAGCAGATCGGCGCGCAGCGCGTGCGCGCGGTCGGCGTGCTGGTGCTGTGCAAGGGGTTCGAGCGCGGCACCGCGGCCTTGCCGCACCAGGTCGTCGAGCAGGCGTTCGCCGACTGGCCGCAGCATCCGCCGGTGGGGCTGCTGTCGGGGCCGAGCTTTGCCGACGAGGTCGCGCGCGGCCTGCCGTCGGCGTTGACCGTGGCCAGCCGCGATGCGTCGCTGTTGCGCGCCGGCGTGCACGCACTGCACCATGACGGCATGCGGGTCTACGCCAGCGACGACCTCAGCGGGGTGGCGGTCGGCGGCGCGGTGAAGAACGTGCTGGCGATCGCCTGCGGCGTCTGCGACGGACTCGAGCAGGGGCACAACGCGCGCGCCGCGTTGATCACGCGCGGCCTGGCCGAGATGAGCCGGCTGGGCCTGGTGCTCGGCGCGCGGCGCGAGACGTTCACCGGCCTGAGCGGGCTGGGCGATCTGGTGCTGACCTGCACCGGGCAGCTGTCGCGCAATCGGCGCGTCGGGCTGCAGCTGGCCGCCGGCAAGCCGCTGGACGTCATCGTCGACGAACTCGGGCATGTCGCCGAAGGGGTGTACACCGCGCGCACGCTGCTCGAACTGGCCGAACGGCACGCGGTCGACATGCCGATCGCGGCCGCGGTCGGCGCGCTGCTCGACGGCACATGCACCGCGGCGCAGGCCGCGCAGGCCCTGCTGGCGCGCGAACCGCAGCCGGAGCTGCGGCCTTGATCCGCCTGATCGCCGGGCTCGGCAACCCCGGCCCCGAGCACGCCCAGCAGCGCCACAATGCCGGATTCTGGTGGGTCGACCAGTTGGCGCTGCGCGAGAAACTGCAGCTTCGTCCGCAGCGCGGGTTCTTCGGCGACCTGGCGCGCTGGCACGCCGCCGACGGCGAAGTCTGGCTGCTCGAGCCGACGACCTACATGAACCGATCGGGACAGGCGGTGGCCGCGCTGGCCCGCTTCTACAAGATCGCGCCGGAGCAGATCCTGGTCGTGCACGACGAACTCGACCTGCCTCCGGGCCAGGTCAAGCTCAAGCTCGGCGGCGGACACGCGGGGCACAACGGCTTGCGCGACATCGCCGCGCAACTCGGAACAGCGCAGTTCTGGCGGCTGCGTCTGGGGATCGGCCACCCGGGCGATCGCGGCGCGGTGATCGGCTTCGTGCTCGGCCGCCCGCAGCGGGGCGAGCTGGAACTGATCGAGCAGGCGATGCAACGCGCGCTCGACGTCCTGCCGGAACTGCTGCGCGGCCGCGTCGATCAGGCGGTGATGCACCTGCACCGCGGCAACGGCGCCGGCAGCTGACGCGCCCGCGCCGCGGCGCCTGCCTCAGGCGACCTTCGCGCCCTGCAGCCGGAGGTAGCGTTGCATCAGGGTGTCGCGCGATTCGACCCGGTCCGGACGCACCGGGATGCACGCCACCGGGCAAAGCTGCACGCACTGCGGCTGGTCGTGGTGGCCGACGCACTCGGTGCAGCGGTCGGCGTCGATCTGGTAGATCTGCTCGCCCATCGAAATCGCCTGGTTCGGGCATTCGGGCTCGCACACGTCGCAGTTGATGCAGTCGTCGGTGATCCACAGCGCCATGGTCGTCGTTCCTTACGCGTCACGCCGCGCCGCGAGCTTGGCGGCCAGGCGTTCGGTGACCAATGGAACCACGAATTTTCCGACGTCGCCGCCGAGCAGGGCGATTTCCCGCACGAACGTGCCGGATACGAACTGGTACTGGTCGGCCGGGGTCAGGAAAATGGTTTCGACCTCGGGCATCAACTGGCGGTTCATGCCGGCCATCTGGAACTCGTATTCGAAATCGCTGACCGCGCGAAGGCCGCGGACCACGACCTGCGCCCCGCGCCCGACGACGAAGTCGCGCAGCAGCCCGGTGAAGCCCTCGACCTCGACGTTGCGGTACGGCGACAGGATGGTGCGCGCCAGGTCGAGCCGCTCGTCGAGTCCGAACAGGGCGTTCTTGTGGTGTCCGGCGGCGACCGCGACGATCAGCCGGTCGCACAGCTTGCAGGCGCGGCGCACCAGGTCTTCGTGGCCGCGCGTGAAAGGATCGAAAGTGCCCGGATAGACTGCCGTCAGCATCGCGTGCTCCCGTTTTGTGCAGCGCGCAAGTCTAGTCCACGGGTAGCTTGCGCAACAGGGCGTGATGCACGCCGCCGGCCTGGCCGCGGCGCCAGACCTGCCACAGCGCCGGGTCGACGCAGCGCGTCAGTTGCTCCGCATCGGGCGCCTCGACGTACGTCAGCCCGTCGGCGGCCAGCAGCGGGGCGGCGCGCTGCAGCGCCTCGCGCTGCAGCGCGCTGGCGTAAGGCGGATCGACGAACACCAGGTCGTAGCTGCCCGGTTCGGCGTGCGCGGCGAATTGCAGCGCATCGCCGGCGTGCACCCGGACGCCTTCGACTCCCAGCCTGGCGCAGGTTTGGCGCAGCGCGCGCAACGCGGCCGGATCGCGTTCGACCAGGTCGACACGCGCGGCGCCCCGCGACGCGGCTTCCAGCCCCAGCGCGCCGCTGCCGGCGAACAGGTCCAGGCAGCGCCAGCCCGTCAGGTCCTGTCCAAGCCAGTTGAACAGCGTTTCGCGCACCCGGTCGGGAGTCGGGCGCAGTCCGGGCGTGGCCGCCACCGGGACTCGGCTGCGCCGCAGACGACCGCCGATGATGCGGACCGCGCCTCGCGCGGCCGGACGGTTCGTGGTGCGTGCGGGCATCGGTCGAAGGCAGGGAAAAGCGGCTGGGGCACTGCAGGCCGCGACCGAAAGCGTACCGCATCCCTCGCGCCTGGCGAGATAATGATGCCTTTTTGGGCGCAGCCGGCGCCGTCACGGGGTTCGTTCATGTTCCGTTTGTTCAAGCGCAAATCTGCCGCGTCCGCCCAGATCGAGGTCGCGTCCGCGCAGGTCGAGGCCGAGGCGCCGCAGGTCGAGACCGAGGCGCCTCGGGTCGATGGCGGGAAGCCGCAGGCCGACGCGCAGCCTCCGGTGGTCTGCGCGCCCGAGCCGGCGGCGGGCGACGGCTGGTTCGCGCGCCTGCGCAGCGGCTTGCGCAAGACCGGATCAGGCCTGTCGGGGCTGTTCGGCGGCGGCCGCGTCGACGAGGCCTTGTACGAGGAGCTCGAAAGCGCGCTGATCATGGCCGACGCCGGCGTTCCGGCGACCCGCCATGTGCTCGAACAGCTCAGGCGCAAGGTGCGCGCGACCGGCGCGCAGACGCCGCAGCAGGTGCGCGACCTGCTCCGCGACGTGCTCGCGGAATTGCTCGCTCCGCTGCAAAAGCCGCTCGACATCGGGCGCACGCAGCCGACCGTGATCATGATGGTCGGGGTCAACGGCGCCGGCAAGACGACGACCATCGGCAAGCTCGCGCAG
>JAJZHS010000095.1 GCA_021798395.1 Pseudomonadota bacterium | reverse complement strand
GCTACCTGGCCGAGCTGCTCGACGCCCGCGGCGCGCCGGCGTCGCCGGCGCCGCTGCAGCGCTGCGCCGACGACGGACCGACGATGCGCGCTGCGCTGGTGGTGCGCGACAACCTGCTGCACCGCCGCGCCATCGAGCACGCGTACATACGCGCCATCGATCGCGCGCGCGAGTCGGTGCTGCTGGCCACGCCGTATTTCTATCCGGGGCGCGCGTTCCGCGCCGCTCTGGAGCGCGCCGCGCAGCGCGGCGTCGCGGTCACGCTGCTGCTGCAGGGGCGCGCCGACTACCGCGCCGCGGCGTGGGCGGCGCAGGCGCTGTACGCCGAGCTGCTGCGCGCCGGGGTGCGCATCCGCGAATACCAGCGCGCGTTCCTGCACGGCAAGGTCGCGGTGATCGACGCGCAATGGGCCACGGTGGGCAGCTCGAACATCGATCCGCTGTCGCTGCTGGTCAATCGCGAGGCCAACCTGCTGGTGCGCGACGCGCGTTTCGCGCGCGCGCTGACCACCCACCTGCGCGCGCAGATGGTCGATGCGGTCCCGATCGAGCCGGCGCGGTTGCGTCGGCGCGTGGCGTGGTGGGTGCCGCCGTTCGTCGGCCTGGTCGCGCGGCTGTTCATCGCCCTTGCAGGTGGAACGCGACGGTACTGAGCGCGGCCTGGCGTGTCGGGTAGAGTAGGGCTTTCGTCCACAAAGCCCACGATGCTCGCCTACCGTCACGCCTTCCACGCCGGCAATGCCGCCGACGTGCTCAAGCACGTCGTGCTGCTCGACGTGCTCGCGCGCATGACGGCGAAGGACAAGGGTCTGCTCTACATCGACACCCACGCCGGCGCCGGGCGCTACGCGCTGGGCGAACGCATGGCGCAGCGCCTGGGCGAGTACGCCGGCGGAATCGGCGCGCTGTGGCGGCGCACCGACGCGCCGGCCGCGGTGGCCTTCTATCTCGACGCGGTGCGCGCGTGCAATCCGGGCGGCGCGCTGCGCGTGTACCCGGGGTCGCCGCGGCTGGCCGCGTCGCGGCTGCGCGCGCAGGACGGCATGGTGCTGTTCGAGCTGCATCCGGCCGACTACCGCGCGCTGCGCGCCGAATTCGGCGCCGACGCGCAGTTGCGCCCGGAGGACGGCTTCACCGGGCTGAAGGCGCTGCTGCCGCCGCCCACGCGCCGCGGCCTGGTGCTGATCGATCCATCGTACGAACGCGACAGCGACTACACCCGGCTGCTCGGCTGCCTGCGCGACGCGCTGACCCGTTTCGCCACCGGCGTGTACCTGGTCTGGTACCCGCAGCTGCAAAGCCTCGAGTCGACGCAGTTGCCGCGCCGGCTCAAGGCGCTGGCGCCCGCCGGCTGGCTGCACGCGCAACTGACGACAGCGGCGCCGCGCGCCGACGGCTTCGGGCTGATGGGCAGTGGCATGTTCGTGCTCAACCCGCCGTACGGCCTGCACGACGCCCTGCGCCAGGCGCTGCCGTGGCTGGCGGAGGCGCTCGGCGCGCCCGGCGTGGCGCGCTGGGCGCTCGACGCGCACCAGCCCTGACGCCGCGCGGGATCGCGCCGTGCGGCTTGCCTACCCGCGTTCGTTCTCGGCGCTGCTGCTGGCCGGATTCGCGCTGGTCACGCTGCCGCTGCTGCTGGGCATGGGCTACACCGCGTACGCGCAGCAGCAACTGGCGGCGCGCTCGGGCCGGGCGCTGGCGCTGACCCTGCAGGTCACGCGCGGAACCCGGCAGCTGGCCGGCGACCTGGCCGGGCTGCAGCGCGCGGCCGGGCAGTACTACGTGCTGCAGGATCCGCAGCTGCGCGGCGGCATGCGCGAGGCGCACGCCGCGCTGGCGCGCACCCTGGCGCGCCTGCGGACGTTGCCGTTCGCGCCGCCCGAGCAGGTGCGGCTGGCGCGGCTGGCGCGCGAGGAGGCGGCGCTGTACGCGCGGCTCGACGCCGGCCCGGGCAACGGACTTCGGCGCTTCGACGCCTTCGCCCCGCGTTTCGACGCGCTCGGCGTCGACGCCGAGCGGCTCGAGCGCGCGGGCCGCGATCTGGTCGATCAGCAGGCCTCGGCGCTGCGTGCGCGCGCGCGCACCCTGCGCGCGGTGCTGGCGGTGCAGGCGGCGATCGCCGCGGCGCTGTCGCTGCTGCTCGCCGGCGTGCTGTCGTGGCTGCTCGGCCGTCCGGTGCGGCAGATCGAGCACGCCATCGGCCGCCTCGGCGCCGGCGACCTGCAGCCGCAGGCGCCGGTGCGCGGGCCGTCCGACCTGGTGCTGCTGGGCGAGCAGGTCGACTGGCTGCGGCTGCGCTTGCGCGAGCTCGACGAGCAGAAGCAGCGCTTTCTGCGTCACGTCTCGCACGAACTGAAGACCCCGCTGGCGTCGCTGCGCGAGGGCGTGGCGCTGCTCGACGACGAGGTCGGCGGACCGCTGAGCGCGCAGCAGCGCGAAATCATCGCCATCATGCGCGGCAATGCCCGCGACCTGCAGCAGCGCATCGAAAACCTGATCGGCTACAGCCGCGCGCAGCGCGGGCTCGATCCCCTGCTCAGCGATCAGGTCGAACTCGGCGCGCTGCTCGACGCCATCGTGCGGCGCAACGACCTGGCCTTGCGCGCGCGCCACCTGCGGGTGCTGCGCAGCGGCAGCGCGCCGGCGCTGCACGGCGACCGCGGCAAGCTCGACGCGCTGTTCGAGAACCTGCTGGTCAACGCGCTGCGCTTCAGCCCCGACGGCGGCGTGATCCGGGTCGAGCTGGCGACCGAGTCCGGCGCGCTGCGCGTGCGGGTGCGCGACGAGGGCCCGGGCGTGGCCGAAGCCGACCGCGCGCGCCTGTTCGAGCCTTTTTTCCAGGGCATCCGGCAGCCGGACCGGGCCGCGCCGGGAAGCGGGCTGGGGCTGGCGATCGCGCGCGAGTTCGCACGGCTGCACGGCGGCGACATCGCCTTGTGCGACGATACGGTTTCGACCGGCGCGTGCTTCGAGGTCAGGCTGCCCGCGTCGCTTGCGAACCAGGACGGGGGGACGATTCGATGAACCATTCGCGGCGCGCCGTCGTCGTGCTCGGCTGCCTGCTCGCGGCCTGCGCCCGCATGCCCGGCGCGCCCGGCGGGAGCGCGTCCGGGACTTGCGCGCCGGCTCCGGCAGTGCGCAGCGCCAGCGCGCCGCGTGCGGCACGCGCGGCGCCCGGGTCCGGGACGACGGCTGCGCCGGCTGCGGCGCCGGCGGCGTCGAGCGCGCTGCACATGACGCCGATCGGCGACATGTTGCGGCACGTGGGTGCGCAGACCCAGGCCGAGGCGCATTCCGACGAACAACGCTTGCGCAAACTCGCGGCTGCACGGAATGCGCAGCAAAGAGTGCATCTGGCGTACCTTCTGTTGGCAAGAGCGAAGCCGAGCGTCGAGCAGGCGAACCAGGCACTGGACTTGCTTGACGGACTGGACCACCCCGGTGTCGACCCCGGCGCGCGGCAGTTCGTGCGCGTGCTGCAGCGTCTGGCGCGGCAGACGCTGGGGCTGGCGCAGCTGCGTACCGAACTCGGCCGCGCCAGCCGGCAGGTCGCCGACCTGCAGGACAAGATCGCGCAGATCAAGAATCTGGAGGTGCAGTTGCAGGACCGACGCAATCAGCAGGGACAGGGATCGAGCCCATGATCCCGGCACGCAAGGCAGGCCGATGACGACGCGCCATGCGGTGCTCGTGGTCGACGACGACGCCGATCTGCGCCGGCTGCTCGACATGCGCCTGCAGGCCGCCGGTTATCGGGTGCTGACCGCGGCCAGCGGCGAGGAGGCATTGAGCCGGCTGGCGGTCGAGCGCCCGCGCGCGGTGATCACCGACCTGCGCATGCCCGGCATGGACGGCATGCAGCTGTTCGAGCGCATCCACGCCGCCGACCCGGCGCTGCCGGTGATCGTGCTGACCGCGCACGGCAGCATTCCGGACGCGGTCGCGGCGACGCAGGGCGGGGTGTTCGGCTACCTGACCAAGCCTTTCGAGGCCAGCGAGTTGCTCGCGCTGCTGGCGCGCGCCATCGGCACCGGGCAGACGCCGGAGCGCTTCGCCGAGATCGTCACCGTCAGCCCGCTGATGAAGGCACTGCTCGACGAGGTCGCGCTGGTCGGCGCCAGCGACGCCAGCGTGCTGCTGCAAGGCGAGTCGGGAACCGGCAAGGAGATGCTGGCGCGCGCGCTGCACCGCGCCAGCGCGCGGCGGCGCGCGCCGTTCGTGGCGATCAACTGCGCGGCGATTCCCGAGTCGCTGCTCGAGAGCGAACTGTTCGGCCACGTGCGCGGCGCGTTCACCGGCGCCGACCGCGCCCGTCCGGGCCTGCTGCAAAGCGCGCAGGGCGGAACGCTGTTCCTCGACGAAATCGGCGACATGCCGCTGCCCTTGCAGGCCAAGCTGCTGCGCGTGCTGCAGGAGCGCGAGCTGCGCCCGCTGGGCGCCACCGAGACGATTCCGGTCGACGTGCGGGTGGTCTCGGCCACCCACCGCGACCTGGAGGCGGCGACCGCGGCGCAGCAGTTCCGCGAAGACCTGTACTACCGGCTGAACGTGATCAATCTGCACGTTCCGCCGCTGCGCGAGCGGCGCGAGGACATTCCGGCGCTGGCGCAGCACTTCGTCGACCAGCTGGCTGGAAAGCACGGCCGGCGCATCGTCGGCTTCACGCCCGACGCGCTCGACCTGCTGCTGCGCGCCGACTGGCCGGGAAACATCCGCCAACTGATGAACGTGGTCGAGCAATGTTGCGCGCTGTGCACCACGGTGCGCGTGCCGGCGGCGCTGGTGGCGCGCGCGCTGCGAAGCCGGCCCAGCGAAATCCTCAGCTACGCCGAGGCCAAGGAGCGCTTCGAGCGCGATTACCTGGTCAACCTGATGAAGCTGACCGGCGGCCAGGTCACCGAGGCGGCGCGGCTGGCGCAGCGCAATCGCACCGAGTTCTACCGCCTGCTGCAGAAGCACGCCTTGTCGGCGGCCTTGTTCAAAAGCGCCGACGCCGATTGATTGTCGCCGTGCGGCGACAAAATTTGCGCGAAAAATCAAACCATTGCGCCGGGTGCGGTGTGGGTGTCGGGCCTGGGCGACACGTTCGCATCCAGCCCGGCGGCGTGGCCTGCCGCGGCGCCGCCGGAAATCTCCAACGCCTTGAAATGAAATGGGTTTTTGCACCTGGCACGCAAGCTGCATGAGAGGTCGCGACAGCGCGGCGGCGAACCTGCCGCGCCGACCGAAGGAGGAATCCGCCATGCCGTCGTCGATGCCCGCCCGCCGCACCCGTACGCTCGCCGTCGCCTGCGCGCTGGCGTTGCTGGGCGCTGGGCTGCTGCCGACGCTGGCCCGCGCCGCCGGAATGCCGGCCGACAACGCGGCCAGCGCGCCGCAGTCGGCGGCGTCGGCTCCGGCACGCTGATTCCCCGGTCGCACCATCCCCCCTTGGCCAAGCCGCGTGCTTGGCATTTTTTTGTCCGCCGTCGCGGCGCCGTGCAGGTTCGATCGATCGTGGAACAGCCACAAATCCGGCTCAGTGCAGCTTGACGCGCGGCCCCGCGCTGCGCAGCAGTGCGTGCGCCACGGTCAGTGCCACGGTGCGCCGCAAGCCGTGCAGCGCGTACAGATGGCGCCGCCCCAGCAGCCAGTAGGCCAGGCCTGCGAGGCGGCCTTCGACGACCAGGCTGCCGCGCGCCAGGCCGCCCATCAGGGTGCCGATGGCGGCGTGCTCGCCGAGCGAGACCAGCGAGCCGAAGTCGCGGTAGCAAAAGCCGCGCAACGGGCGCCCGGCAAGCTGGCGCTGGATCTGGTCGACCAGCAGCGCGGCCTGCTGGTGCGCGGCCTGGGCGCGCGGCGGAACGGTGTCGCGGTGCCCCGGCCAGGGACACGCGGCGCAGTCGCCGAGGGCATAGACGCGGGCGTCGCGCGTGGTCTGCAGCGTGGCGCCGACGCGCAGCTGGTTGGCGTGGTTGGTGTCCAGCCCGTCGAGCTCGCGCAGGCACGCGGGAGCCTTGATGCCCGCGGCCCAGATCACCAGCTCGGCGGGATGGAAGGCGCCGTCGGCGGTGCGCACGCCGTCGGCGTGCACGGCGCTGACGCGCGCGTTCAGTCGCACGTGCACGCCCAGGCGCCGCAGCTCGGCCGCGGCGGCGCGCGACAGCCGCGGCGACAGCGGCGGCAACAGCCGCTCGGCGGCCTCGATCAGTTCGATGCGCACGCCGCGCGCGGGGTCGATGCGATCGAGCCCGTAGGCGGCCAGCGCCCGGGTCGCGTGGTGCAGTTCGGCGGCCAGTTCGACCCCGGTGGCGCCGCCGCCGACGATCGCCAGCCTGAGCTGTTCCGGACGCAGCGCGCCGGCCTGGGTCTGCGCCGCGATGCAGGCGTCGAGCAGGCGGTGCTGCACCAGCTGCGCCTGGGCCTCGGTGTCGAGGGCGACGGCGTGCGCGGCGGCGCCGGGGGTGCCGAAATCGGTGCTCCGGCTGCCGATCGCGATGACCAGGATGTCGTAGGGCACGCTGCGCCGCGGAACGATCTCGCGACCGTCGGCGTCGCAGGTCGGCGCCACGTGAACCAGCCGGCGGGTGCGGTCGAGCCCGTCCATGGCGCCGAGGCGAAAGCTGAAATGGTGCCGGGCCGACTGCGCGACGTAGCTCAGCGCTTGCTCGTCGGGCCCCAGGGTGCCGGCCGCGGCCTGGTGCAGCAGCGGCTTCCACAGGTGGCTGAGGCCGCGCTCGACCAGCGTGACGCTGGCGCGGTGGCGTCCGAGCGCGTCGCCGAGCCGCGTGGACAGTTCCAGGCCGCCGGCGCCGCCACCAACGATGACGACGCGGGGCGTGCTCGGTGCGAGGGCAGGCATGTCGGCGCTCCGGAAGCAGCGATGATGGAGCCCATTGTCGGCAGTTTTGTCGCGCCGGCGGGCAATGACCCGCCACGGTGGCGCACAATGTCGGACCGTCCCGGAGCCGTTTCCCGCACATCGCGATGACCCAAGATCCCAATTCCCAACCCGGCTTCGCCGACCTCGGCCTCGGCCCCGCGCTGCTCGACGCGTTGCGCACGCTCGGCTACGAGACGCCGTCGCCGATCCAGGCCCAGGCGATTCCGCTGCTGCTCGAAGGCGGCGACCTGGTCGGCCAGGCGCAGACCGGAACCGGCAAGACCGCGGCGTTCGCGCTGCCGGCGCTGCAGCGCATCGACCTCGACGTGGCGCAGCCGCAGACCCTGGTGCTGGTGCCCACGCGCGAACTGGCGATCCAGGTCGCCGAGGCGTTCGCCAGCTACGCCGCCGGCATGCCGGGGCTGCACGTGCTGCCGATCTACGGCGGGCAGAGCTACACCCCGCAGCTGGCCGCGCTCAGGCGCGGCGCGCACGTCGTGGTCGGCACCCCGGGGCGGGTCATCGACCATCTCGAGCGCGGTACCCTGCAGCTCGACGCCCTGCGCCATCTGGTGCTCGACGAGGCCGACGAAATGCTGCGCATGGGATTCATCGACGACGTCGAGGCGGTGCTGCAGCGCACTCCGCCGCAGCGCCAGATCGCGCTGTTCTCGGCGACCATGCCGGCGGCGATCCGGCGCATCGCGCACACTCATCTGCGCGACGCGCGCGAGATCACCATCGCCGCGCGCACGGCGACCGCGACCCAGGTGCAGCAGCGCTATTGGATGGTCAGCGGGCTGCACAAGCTCGACGCGCTGACGCGCATTCTCGAGGTCGAGGAATTCGACGCCATGATCGTCTTCGCGCGCACCAAGGTCGGCACCGAGGAACTGGCCGACAAGCTGGCCGCGCGCGGCTTCGCCACCTCGGCGCTCAACGGCGACGTGCAGCAGATGCAGCGCGAACGAATCGTGCAGCGGCTCAAGGATGGCCAGATCGACATCCTGGTGGCGACCGACGTGGCCGCGCGCGGGCTCGACGTCGAGCGCATCAGCCACGTCGTCAACTACGACATCCCGGCCGACGTCGAATCGTACGTGCACCGCATCGGCCGCACCGGCCGCGCCGGGCGCAGCGGCCACGCGATCCTGTTCGTCACCCCGCGCGAGCGCTACCTGCTGCAGGCCATCGAACGCGCGACGCGGCAGAAGATCGCGCCGATGCAGCTGCCCAGCACCGAGGACGTCAACGACCGGCGCATCGCGCGCTTCCTGCAGCGCATCACCGAGGCGCGCGAGCTCGAAGGGCTGGAGCCGTTCCAGGCGCTGGTCGAGCGCTACGAGCGCGAGCACGACGTGCCGGCGCTGGAAATCGCCGCCGCGCTGGCCCGGCTG
>JAJZHS010000094.1 GCA_021798395.1 Pseudomonadota bacterium | reverse complement strand
GATCTACCGGCGCCTCGCGCTCGTCGGCCATGCGCACGTAGCCGCCCAAGGGCAGCGCGGCGAGCACGAACTCGGTTTCGCCGCGCCGCCAGCGCAGCAACGGACGACCGAACCCGATCGAGAAGCGCAGCACCTTGACGCCGACCGCCCGCGCGGCGCGGTAATGCCCGTACTCGTGCACGGTGACCAGCACGCCGATCGCGAGCAGGAACGCGGCCAGGGTCAGCATGTCACGCTCCGCCGGCGGGTCAACGCGCCCGCCGCGCAAGCTCGGCGCGGGGATCGCGCCGCGCGCGCGCGTCCAGCTCGCGAAGCGCCTCCAGGCTGGAGGCGTCGTCGATCGGCGTGCGCTCCAGCGCGGCCGCGTTGGCGCGGTGGATGTCGGTGAAGCGCGCGCGCCCCTGCAGGAACGCAGCCACCGTTTCCTCGTTCGCCGCGTTGAGCACGGCGCACGCGCCGTCGGCCATGCCCAGCGCCTGGTACGCCAGCTGCAAGGCCGGAAAGCGCTGCGCGTCGGGCTCGGCGAAATCGAGCCGTCCGACGCGCGCCAGATCCAGCCACGAAGCCCCCGACGCCAACCGTTGCGGCCACGCCAGGCCGCAGGCGATCGGCGTGCGCATGTCCGGAACGCCCAGCTGGGCCAGCACCGAGCCGTCGTGGTAGGTGACCATCGAGTGCACGATGCTTTGCGGATGAATCAGTACCTTGATGCGGTGCGCCGCGATCCCGAACAGATGATGGGCCTCGATGATCTCCAGCGCCTTGTTCATCATCGTGGCCGAATCGACCGAGATCTTCGGCCCCATGCTCCAGTTCGGATGGGCGCAGGCCTGCTGCGGAGTCATCGTCTCCAGATGCTCCGGGTTCACGGTGCGGAACGGCCCGCCCGAGGCGGTCAGCGTGATCTCGCGCACGTCGTGCGCCCAGCGCGAGCGATCGGCCGGCATGCCCTGAAGGATGGCGCTGTGTTCGCTGTCGATCGGCAGCAGTTCGCCGCCGCCGTCGCGCAGCGCGCGCATGAACAACGCGCCGGCGACGACCAGCGACTCCTTGTTCGCCAGCAGCACGCGCTTGCCGGCGCGCGCGGCCGCCAGGCTCGACCCCAGACCGGCCACGCCGACGATCGCCGCCATCACCACGTCGGTCTGCGCGTCGGCGGCGACCTGCTCCAGCGCGTCGCCGCCGCACAGCACCTCGGTGGCGCTGCCGCGCGCGCGCAACGCAGCCCCCAGGCGCTGCGCGGCGTCCGCATCGACCAGCACCGCGTAGCGCGGCGCGAACCGCAGGCACTGCTCGAGCAGTACCGCGTCGTTGCGCTGCGCGCCGAGCGCGTGCACCCCATACCGATCGGGATGCAGGCCCAGCACGTCCAGGGTGCTGCGGCCGATCGAGCCCGTGCTGCCCAGAACCGTGACGCGTTTCATCGCAGCAGCAGCATAGCGGCCGGCATCAGCGGCAACAAGGCGTCGACGCGGTCGAGCACGCCGCCGTGGCCCGGCAGCAGCGCGCTGCTGTCCTTGACCCCGGCATGGCGCTTGAGCAACGACTCGAACAGATCGCCGCAGATGCTCAGCGCCCCCAAAGCGAGCAGCGCCACGACCATGCCGATGACGCCCCAGTCGCGCGCCAGCCGCGCCGGAAGCGTGTCCGGAAGCCACCGCGCGCAGACCGCGCCGTACAGCAGCACGGCGGCGGCGGCGCTGTACGCGCCGGCCCGCGTCTTGCCCGGGCTGATGCGCGGCGCCAGCTTGGCGCCGCCGATCGCGCGCCCGCCGAAATACGCCGCGACGTCGGCGACCCAGGCCAGGGCGAGCACGGATAGCAGCAACATCGGACCGGCTGCGCGCGCGCGCAACAACGCCAGCCAGCCGGCCAGCAGCACCAGAGCGCCCAGCGCCACCAGGACCGCCGGACGCGCCAGCGGCGCCGGCAGCGCAGCGCGCGGCAGGCTCGCCGCCAGCAGCAGCAGCCAGGCGACCAGGGCGGCGCCGAACACCGCGTCGGGCGCCGCGCCCGCGCTGAGCAGCGCGGCCAGCAACGCCCATACCACGGCGCAGCCCACCGCCGCGGCGCCGCGCACCCCGGCCAGCCGCGCCCACTCCCACATGCCGGCCGCGCAGAACGCGCCGAACACGACCGCGAACAGCCAGCGCGGAGCCGCGAACACGGTCGGCAGCAGCAGCGCCAGCAAGGCCAGCGCGGTCAGGATGCGGGTGCGCAACATCGCGCGCGTCAGGCCACGCGCAGCCCGTCGGCCGACGACGGCGCCTGCGGCACGCCGCCGAAGCGACGCTCGCGGCGGGCGAACGCGGCGATCGCCGCGGCCAGCGCCTTTTCGTCGAATTCAGGCCACAGCAAATCGGAGAAGTACAACTCGGTGTACGCGATCTGCCAGAGCAGGAAATTGCTCAGGCGACGCTCGCCCCCGGTGCGGATCAGCAGATCGGGAGGCGGCAGATCGGCCAGGCACATGTGCCGCGCCAGCGCCTGCTCGGTGAACGGCTCGCCGCTGGCCGCCAGCGCCTGCGCGGCCTGCACGATGTCCCAGCGCCCACCGTAGTTCAACGCCACGTTGAGCTGCAGCCTGCACTGCGCGGCGCTGTCGGCCTCGGCCGATTCGATCAAGGCGATCAGCCGCGCGTCGAACGCGTCGCGGCACCCCACGAAACGCAGGCGCACGCCTTGCGCGGCCAGCTCGGCGGTTTCGCGCTGCAGCACCTGCACGAACAACTCCAGCAGGCCGCGCACTTCGTCGGCGGGCCTGGACCAGTTCTCCGACGAGAACGCGAACACGGTCAGCACCGGGACATGCTGCGCGATGCAGCCGCGCACCAGGCGCTTGAGCGCATCGACGCCGAATTTGTGCCCGGCGCCGCGCGGCAGCAGACGCTTGGTGGCCCAACGGCCATTGCCGTCCATCACCACTGCGATATGGCGCGGCACCGCCGATGCCGTCTTGTTCGTCTTGTGTTTGGGCGCCAATGCTCGGATTCCTTGCTGCGTGGCGAGGTCAGACCGCCATGATCTCGGCTTCCTTCTGCGCGATCAGCTTGTCGACCTCGGCGATGAAACGATCGGTCGTCTTCTGGATCTCGTCCTGCGCCCGGCGCTCGTCGTCTTCCGACGCGTCCTTGGCCTTGACCAGGTCCTTGAACTGCTGGTTGGCGTCGCGCCGCAGGTTGCGCACCGCGACCTTCGCGCCTTCGCCTTCGCCCTTGACCACCTTGACCAGGTCGCGCCGGCGCTCCTCGGTCAGCGCCGGCATCGGCACGCGGATCAGGTCGCCCTGCGACTGGGGGTTCAGCCCCAGGTCCGATTCGCGAATCGCCTTCTCGACCACCTGGGCCATCTTCTTCTCCCAAGGATGAACGCCGATGGTGCGCGCGTCGATCAGCGTGACGTTGGCGACCTGATTGATCGGCATCATCGTACCGTAGTAATCGACCGTGATGTGGTCGAGCAGTCCGGTATGCGCGCGCCCGGTGCGCACCTTCGCCAGGTCGGCGCGCAGCGCGTCCAGCGACTTGAGCATCTTCTGCTCGCAGGTCTTCTTGATCTCGGCTATCGACATGATGTTCGGGGCTCCGTATTCAGAGGTCAGAGGTGGACCAGGGTGCCTTCGGGCTCGCCCTGCACCACGCGCAGCAGCGCGCCGGGCTTGAAGATGCTGAACACGCGGATCGGCAGCCCCTGGTCGCGGCACAGCGCGAACGCCGTGGCGTCCATCACTTGCAGGCGCTTGACGATGGCCTCGTCGAAACTCAGCCGATCGTACAGCCGCGCTCCGGGATCGCGCGCCGGATCGGCGTCGAACACGCCGTCGACCTTGGTCGCCTTGAGCATGACCTCGGCACCGATCTCCGCCGCGCGCAGCGCCGCCGCGGTGTCGGTGGTGAAGAACGGATTGCCGGTGCCCCCGGCGAAGATCACCAGCTTGCCCTCTTCCAGGTACTGCAGCGCCTTCGGTCGCACGTACGACTCGACGACCTGGTCGATGTTGATCGCCGACATGACGCGCGCCACCAGCCCGGCGTGCCGCATCGCGTCGGCCAGCGCCAGCGCGTTCATCACCGTGGCCAGCATGCCCATGTAGTCGGCGGTGGCCCGGTCCATGCCCACCGCGCCCCCGGCGACGCCGCGGAAAATGTTGCCGCCGCCGATGACCACCGCCATCTGCACGTCGCGCGCGACGACCTGGGCGATGTCCTCGACCATCTTGACGATGGTCGCGCGATTGATGCCGTAGGCATCGTCGCCCATCAGCGCTTCGCCCGAGAGCTTGAGCAATACCCGTTTGTAGCCGCTCATCCTGGTGTCTTGCGTGCAGGTGTGGAAGGGGGTTGTCGCGCGACCGCCGCCGGGGAAGGCGTCAGCCGGCGCGCGCCGCGGCCATCTGGGCGGCGACTTCGTCGGCGAAATTCTCCGACTTCTTCGCGATGCCCTCGCCCACGACGTACAAGGTGAATCCCTTGACCGTGGTGCCCGCTGCCTTGAGCATGTGCGCGACGCTGACCTTCTCGTCCTTGACGAAGGACTGGTCGAGCAACGAGACCTCTTTGAGGTATTTCTGCACCGCGCCCTCGACACGCCGGGCGACGATTTCGGGCGACTGCACCGGACGCCCCTCGGCACGCGCCTTGTCGGCGTCTTCGGCGGCCTTCTGCGCGGCGATCGAACGCTCGGACTCGATCAGCGCGGTCGGCACCTCGGCGGACGACAGCGCCACCGGCTTCATCGCCGCCACGTGCATCGCGACGTCCTTGGCCGCGGTCGCGTCGCCGCTGTACTCGACGACCACGCCGATGCGCGTGCCGTGCAGATAGCTGGCCAGCGCGGCGTCGCCGGCGAAGCGCTTGAAACGCCGGATCGACATGTTCTCGCCGATGCGCCCGACCAGTTCGGCACGACGCGCCTCGACGGTCGCGCCGTCGAGTTCAAGCGCCGACAGCGCGGCGACGTCGGCCGGATCGCGCTCGATGATCAGCTTGGCCAGCGCGTTGCCGAAGGCGAGGAAATCGTCGTTCTTGGCGACGAAGTCGGTCTCGCAGTTCAGCTCGACCAGCGCGCCGCGGGTGCCGTCGATGCACGCTGCGACGATGCCCTCGGCGGTCACGCGCGCGGCTGCCTTGCTGGCCTTGTTGCCCAGCTTGACGCGCAGCAGTTCCTCGGCGCGCGCCAGATCGCCGTCGGCCTCGGTCAACGCCTTCTTGCACTCCATCATCGGCGCGTCGGTCTTCGCGCGCAGTTCAGCGACCATGGATGCGGTGATTGCCGCCATATCTGTTCTCCTGGATTCGACAAGGGGGCCCTGCGAGCCCCCTTTGGATCAAAATGGGTCCGGGGCCGACGCCCCGGGGGCGTACGTCGCGGCGTTCAGCCGGCCTGCGCCTCGTCCTGCACCTCGACGAACTCGCCGTTGCCCTCGCCGGCCGATTGCACGGTCTCGTTGAGGGCGTCGTTGCGGCCTTCCAGGATCGCGTCGGCGATGCCGCGCGCGTACAGCGCCACGGCCTTGCCCGAGTCGTCATTGCCCGGAATCACGTGGTCGATTCCCACCGGCGAATGGTTGGTGTCGACGACGCCGATCAGCGGGATGCCGAGCATCTTCGCTTCGGCCACCGCGATCTTGTGGTAGCCGACGTCGATGATGAACATCGCGTCGGGCAGCGCGCCCATGTCCTGGATGCCGCCGATCGACTTCTCGAGCTTGTCGAGCTCGCGCTGGAACATCAGCTGTTCCTTCTTGGTCATGTGCTCGAGCGCGCCTTCCTCGGCTTGCGCCTTCATGTCCTTGAGCTTCTTGATCGACCCCTTGACGGTCTTGAAGTTGCTCAGCATGCCGCCGAGCCAGCGCTGGTTGACGTACGGCATGCCGCAGCGCTCGGCTTCGGCCTGCACGATGTCGCCGGCCTGGCGCTTGGTGCCGACGAACAGGATGGTGCCGCGGCGCGCGGCCATCTGGCGCGCGTACTTGCACGCGTCGTGGAACATCGGCAACGTCTTCTCGAGGTTGACGATGTGGATCTTGTTGCGGTGGCCGAAAATGTACGGTGCCATCTTCGGATTCCAGAAACGGGTCTGGTGGCCGAAGTGCACGCCGGCTTCGAGCATTTCGCGCATGGAAACGGTCATGATGCAGTCCTAGGTTGGGTCTCAAACCTGGCCAGAACCCGCGCCGCCCGCCACGTTCTCCGTCGCGCGCCGCCGCGGGCACCTGGTGGGGCCAGTTCGCGGATTTCGCACCGCGCGCCTCATGCGGCCGCAGCGCGGTCTTGCCGCATCAGCTGCGACAAAACCTTTGCATTATAGGCTTGCTGTAGAGTTCGGTGTCGAGACCGAATTGCTGGAGCCGAACCGATGCACGAACACGCGCTGCGCCGACAACTGCACAACGAAATCCACGCGCGTCCCTACGAACGCGTCCTCACGCCCGGGCTGATCAGCCACATGGCGTTCGTCGCCGACGCCGTCCAGCAGGAGCAGGCGCACGCACACCTGTGCGCGCTGCTCGCCGACCACCACCTGCCGCTGCCGGCGGCCGAGGGCAGCTACTACGCGGCCGACGTCGGCCGCGTGCGCCTGCGCTGGGAGCGGCACGGCGAGTTCAACAGCTACACCTTCGTCCGCCCCGGCCTGGCGACCGCCGCAGCGGACTGGTTCGCGCAGCCGGCGTGGGCCGAAATCGCGGCCGACTGGCGCGCATCGATCCCGGGCCAGCTGATCAGCGCCAACCACGTCGCGCTGCTGCCCGAGGTCGACGACCTGCACGCCGCCGGTCCCGGCGACGCCGCGCTCGACGCGGTGCTCGACGCCGACGCGCTGATCGCCTCGGAAGTCGCCGACGCCCAGGCGCGCGTCTACACCGACTTGCGCATCCACGCCGACGGCTGCACGCGCTTCGTGGTGCTCAGCCGCGCGCTGACGCCGCGACGGCGCGGCCGCCTGACGCAACGGCTGCTCGAGATCGAGACCTACCGCATGCTGGCGCTGCTCGCGCTGCCCGACGCGCGGCGCATCATGCCGCAGCTGGCCGCGCTCGAGCGCGCGCTCGGCGATCTGATGGACGCCATCCGCAGCGGCCGCGCCGGAGACGACCGCGCCACCCTCGAGCAGCTCAGCGACCTGGCCTCGACCGTCGAAGGCGTGTACGCCCAGCACCATGCGCGCTTCACCGCGTCGGCCGCATACTACGACCTGGTCGGCCGCCGCGTCGCCGACCTGCACGAACGCCCGTTCGACGGACTGCAGAGCATCGGCCAGTTCCTGGACCGTCGGCTGACCCCGGCGATGCAGACCTGCGCGGCCGCGCAGCGCCGCCTCCAGGGGCTGTCCGAACGCATTGCGCGCTGCAGCGGGCTGCTGCGCACCCGGGTCGACGTCGACGTGCAGCAGCACAACCGCGAACTGCTGGCGTCGATGAATCGCCGCCAATACCTGCAGCTGCGCTTGCAGCAGACGGTCGAAGGCCTTTCGGTCGCGGCGATCACGTATTACGCGTCGACCCTGGTCGGCCACCTGCTCACGCCGCTGCAGCACTGGAGCGGAATCGACCCGGCGTTAGCGCAGGGGATGTCGATCCCGCCGATCGCGCTGGCGCTGTGGCTGGCGCTGCGTCGCGCCCACCACCAGATCGGCGCCGCCGAGCATTGAGCACCGGGCCGCGGCCCGGCTCGGCCGCATGCGCACGCGCCCCGACCGCGCGCGCTGCGCCACGAGTCCACTGCGTCAGCCCGCGCCGCGCTGGCGCAGCGCCTCGTACAGGCACACGCCGGCGGCCACCGACACGTTCAGGCTGTCGACGCTGCCGAGCATCGGAATGCGCACCAACTGGTCGCAGCCCTCGCGAACCAGCCGGCGCATGCCGCTGCCCTCGGCGCCGAGGATCAGCGCGGCCGGTCCGGCCAGGCGCGCCTGGTACACGCTTTCGTGCGCCTCGCCGGTGGTGCCCACGACGTGCACCCCGCGCTCGCGCAGCGCAGCCAGTGCGCGCGCCATGTTCGTCACCATCACGTACTGCACCGTGTCGGCGGCGCCGCTGGCGACCTTGGCCACCACCGGAGTCAGCCCGACCGCGCGGTCTTTCGGCGCGAACACCGCGTGCACGCCGGTGGCGTCGGCGGTGCGCAACAGGGCGCCCAGATTGTGCGGATCGGTGACTCCGTCCAGCCCCAGCAGCAGCGGTGCGACGCCGGCCGCGTCGGCGGCGTCGAGCACCGCGTCGAGGGTGCTCAGCCGCGCCAGCGGCTCGACCCGCGCCACCACTCCCTGGTGGCGCGCGCCGCCGCTGAGCGCGTCGAGCCGCGCGC
>JAJZHS010000093.1 GCA_021798395.1 Pseudomonadota bacterium | reverse complement strand
TGGCGTCGATCGGCAAGTTCATCGACCAGGTCAAGGACAAGAACTCGTCGGTGCGGCTGATGGGCTTCGGCCACCGCGTCTACAAGAACTACGACCCGCGCGCCAAGCTGATGCGCGAAACCTGCCACGAAGTGCTCGACGCGCTGGGCCTGCACAACGACCCGATGTTCAAGCTGGCGATGACGCTGGAGAAGATCGCGCTCGAGGACGACTACTTCGTGCAGCGCAAGCTTTACCCGAACGTCGACTTCTACTCGGGAATCGTGCAGAAGGCCATCGGCGTGCCGGTGTCGCTGTTCACCGCGGTGTTCGCGCTGGCGCGCACCGTCGGCTGGATCGCCCAGCTCAACGAAATGATTTCCGATCCCGAATACAAGATCGGCCGCCCGCGCCAGCTGTTCACCGGATCTGCGGCGCGCGACGTGGTGCCGCTGGCCCAGCGCGGCTGACCAGCCTCGCGGCGTTGCACCGACCCGGCCTCGTGCCGGGTTTTTTGTGCCCGGCGCCGCGGGCTGCCGTGTTCAGCCGCCGGGCAGATCCAGGGTCAGCTCGTCGAACGCCGCGTCGTCGCTCGAAGGCGCGTCGGACGAGACGTCCAGCGGCGATGCGTGCCGGCCCAGCGCAAAGCGACCCAGCATCACCAGCGGGCCGCGCGGCAGCTGCGCGGCGTCCAGCGCGCGGACGCCGACGTCCACGGCGATGGCGTCGCCCATGCGCAGGCTGGCCTCGGTGACCTGCGCATGCGCCGGTACCAGCTGCAGCAGGAACGCGCTGTGGTTGGTCGGCGTGATGCCGAACAGCGGATACGCCGCGGCGTGTCCCTCGCTGCAGTGCGGGTCGATATGGGTCTCATCCAGGACGAGCGTGCCGACTTGCTGGGATCCGGCGTAGAGCTCCGCGCTGTAGTTGAAAAGCGCGTCGCCGGTGAGCTCGTCGATGCATGTGCGACAGACCAGCTGCAGGTTGGAGAAGTCGGGCGAACCGCCCGGCAGGCTGTAGTCGCCCAGCCGCGCGGGAGCTGCGGTCCACAGCGGCGGCGGCACGACCATGGTCGCGGTGAAGCCCGGCGGAAGACGGAAGGGCAACGGCGCGATGGTGGAGAGCTGCGGCTGGCCGGCAAAGGCGAGATGCACACCCTGCATCGTGCATGTGACCTCGATCGGCAGAAGGTTGGTCACGCTGACGTGGCCGGCGCATGCGCCGTGCTGGGCGAGGGCGGCGGTGGCGGCCAGCGCGATGGTGGCGCGCGGCAGCAGGCGCCCGAACGCATCGGCGATCGGCGTCGGGAAGAGGGGCATGGTGGGTCCTTGCAACGGGGCGCCGGACCATCCGGCTGCCTGTCCATCGGATAGCGCCACTGTGGCGTCGGTTCGCCCGCGATGCGCGTGAAACGACCAACAGGCTTCGGAGGTAACAAATAGCAACACTTGTTCTGTCGCGTTAGTTCAGGGTTGCCGAGGAACTCGTTGTAACCGAACGTGTCCATCGACACAGGTGCGCGGATCTTCCGCCACCGTGAATCCCTCCCGTGCAAGGAACGTCTCATGTTGCAACCTTCGATCGCTTTTCCCCGAGCTACGCTCGCGCTGGCCTTGGCCATCGCGCTGTGCGGCCAGTCCGCCAGCGCCGGTTTCCTCACGCTGGGGAACGCGTTGCCGATTCCGGTGTGGTGCAGCCTCGAGATCGAGATCGACCCGCCGGTCGAGCTGGCCGACGCGATCCCGCTTCAGCAAGTCGGGAAGATGACGTTGCTGCAAGACAAGGAGCTGTCGAGCAGGGATCTTGCCGTCGCGATTCCCGATGATGGGTTCTGGCCTGCCGAGATCCGCTACGACGCCGGCGGCGAGGCGTACATCGCGTCAAGCTGGTTCGCCGAGCTGACGCTGACCTGTCGTGTCGGCCCGGCCGGTGCTCCGGGTCTGCAACGCACGGTGCGTTTCACGCGTGACGTGCCGCGGCCGATGGCCGCCGGCGGTGCCATGCCGCAGCTCGGTGGCCGCGCGCCCGACGGGACCCATGTGCTGCGCTTCTATACGCCGAGCGATCGCACCGCGTTCCTCATGCGGCTCGAGGCCAAGGATCTCGCAGCGACCCCGGCGGACTTGCGGGCCGGCGCGCCGCTGGTCGTCGACGTGCGTGCGGCGCCGGCGGGGGAGCGCGTGAAAATTTTCCCCGAGCAACCGCAGATCGAACTCGGCCGCTACGAGCTGTTGGCGTTGCCTGTCAACGCGCCGGCTGGTGACGCGCCAGTCGTCGACGCCCCGATGGTCGAGGTCCCGCTGATCGAGGCCCCGCTGATCGAGGCCCCGTTGATCGAGGCCCCGGTTGGCGGCCTGCCGTCCGGCGCCGCGTCGGAGCTGGGCGAGCTGGATATCGACGCGTTGCTCGCCGGCGCGTCGCATGTCGAGCCGCATGGCGCATGGGTGGAGGAGGGGTCGGCGGAAGCCTCGCGCTGGTTCGCTGAAAAGATGACGAAGCTGCTGAGCCCGGCATCGCAGCGCTGAGCCGGACGGCTCCCGGACTGCGCGCGTGGCTGTGCATCGGCTGCGACATGGGCATTTGTCCACGCGTTGCCGGCGAGCCTTGATGTAACCAGAAGTGTCCATCATCCAGGTGCGCGGATGGTCCGCCACCTTGCAAGCGTCCGTTGAAAGGAAATCATCGATGTTTACATCCTCATCGACCGCGTCGCGCTGCGTCATGCCGCTGGTCGCCGCGGCGGCCCTCGCCTGCAGCGCGCTGTGCAGCCAGGCCGCGGCGCACGGCTCCGTGAACGTGGTCAACAGCCTGCCGATCGATCTGCGTTGCACGGTGGTCGGTGTTCACCACAGCGCGGCGGGGCCGTTCAGCGAAATCGAGCTCTACGAACCCTGGATCGACATCGCGCCGTCCACCCGCTACACCATGGACATTCCGTCGCCGGTGTGGCCGGCCCGGGCGCTGGCCGGGCTGTCGCCGCACCTGGCGTCCGACGCGTTTTCCCATCTGCGGCTGACCTGCCAGAGCGCACGCGACGCCACCGACGGGAGCTGGCGCAATCGCTACAGCGTGGAGTTCTACGCCGAGCCCGAGTCCGGCGCGGTCGACGACGGGGCGTCGAGCGCATCCCGCGTCACCCAGATCAATGCCCGCTGCAGCGGTTGCCACGTGTTCGCCTACCCGCTGTCGAGCGTCACGCCGACCGCGCTGACCCTCGATAACCGCCGCGCAGGCTTCGGCCTTCAGGCCGGAGTTAGCGGCGCTGAGTCTGTTGCGCCACAACGCATGAACTGTTAATATACACAGTAACATGCAGAAGGTGTTGCGCGCCTACAAGTTCCGGCTTTACCCCAGCGAAGCTCAGAAGGCTTCGCTGGCGCAGACCTTTGGCTGCGCACGCTTCGTCTACAACCACTTCCTGCACGCGCGCAGCCAGGCCTGGCAAGAGCATCGGACGAGCTGCAGCTATGCCAAGGATTGCAAGGCGCTCACCGAGTTGAAGAAGGCTCCTGAGTGCTCGTGGCTGAACGACGTCTCGAACATCGCGCTGCAGCAGTCGCTGCGCCACCTCAGTCAAGCGTTCCAGAACTTCTTCTCCAAGCGCAGCCGCTACCCCGCCTTCAAGCGCAAGGAAGGCCACCAGGCCTTCACCCTCATGCGCCACGGCTTCGGCCTGCAAGACGGCAAGCTCAGGCTCGCGCGCTTCGAGGGACTGCTTGAGGTTCGCTGGTCGCGTGCGCTGCCCAGCGCACCCAGCCAAGTCACCATCACGAAGGACCCGGCCGGACGCTACTTCGCCAGCTTCCTGTGCGAAGAGCAGGTAGCCGCCCTCGCTCCTGCCTCACGCGACACCGGCATCGACCTGGGGCTTCTGAGTTTCATCACCGATGCGCAAGGCGTGCCGGTGGCTCCTCCGAAGTTTCTGGCCAAGCTCTTGCATCAGGTGCGGCGCCTCTCGCAGGCGCTCGCGCGCAAGCGCAAGGGCTCGGCCAACCGCAGCAAGGCCCGGCTTCGCCTGGCCGCACTCCACGCGCGCATCGCCGATGCGCGCTCGAACTTTCTTCACCAGCTCTCCACGCACCTTCTACGCGAAAACCAAGCGGTGTACGCGGAAGAGCTGAGCATTCGAGGCTTGATGCGAACGCGCCTGGCGCGCTCCATCGCGGACGCCGCCTGGGGCGAGCTGCTTCGGCAGCTGCGCTACAAGGCGCAGTGGTACGGGCGCACCTTCTGGCAGGCCCCCAGGAACTTTGCCTCGAGCAAGCTGTGCAGCGCCTGCGGCTGCAAGAACACCGAGCTCACGCTCTCGCAGCGCCGCTGGCGCTGCGTGTGTGGAGCCGAGCATGAGCGCGACACCAACGCGGCCAGGAACCTCCTGGCGGCCGGGCGTGCCGCGATGGAACACCGTACCGCGGGACTCGCGGGAGCGTAAAGCCTGTGGAGAGTGCGTAAGGCCAGAGCGGCACAAGCTGCCGAGGCAGTGCTCCGTGAAGCAGGAACCTCGGAGGGCGACCTCCAGGAATCTCCGTCCTTCCCGCCTTCAGGCGGCAGCCCGCAGGGCTGAGGGCGGAGAGGACGTCAAAGGCGCGCTGCCGGGCCACGCGCACCGGAGGCGCAAGCAGCGCGGCGACGCGGCGGCGCCGCAGGCGGCGCGTCGCCGTGCTGGCGATCGGCTGGGTGACGGGGCGCGGCGCGCGGCGGTTCGAATCGGGCAGCATCGAGGGTCTCCATCGTGGAGTTGAGACTCGCGGTTGGACCGCGGTTCGCGCACCGAAGTTCCAGCCCTGGCGGCGGCATCGATGGGCGCGGCCATCGATGCCGCTGCGGCGATGCAACAAACCCGCCGCGCGCGTCGGAAAATCGCCCCGCTGCGCCTCGCCCGTGCCCCCCCAGAGACTAGAATGCAGGGTCCGCCGCACGGTGCCTGCCGTGCGGCGGACCCGCTCCCATCAACCTCTATGTGGTCTGCCGCCAGCCGCCCGCGGCGCGCGGACGGCGCCACCGACCGCCCGCCATGCAACGCACGCTGTACGACAAGCTCTGGGACGAACACGTGGTCAACGTCGAAGCCGACGGCACCGCGCTGCTGTACATCGACCGCCACCTGGTGCACGAAGTGACCAGCCCGCAGGCGTTCGAGGGCCTGGAGCTGGCCGGGCGCCGCGTCTGGCGCATCAGCGCCAACCTGGCGGTGTCGGACCACAACGTGCCGACCACCGACCGTTCGGGCGGCATTTCCGACCCGGTGTCGAAGCTGCAGGTCGACACTCTGGACGCGAACTGCGACCGCCTGGGAATCACCCAGTTCAAGATGAACGACCGCCGCCAGGGAATCGTGCACGTCATCGGCCCCGAGCAGGGCGCCACGCTGCCGGGCATGACGGTGGTCTGCGGCGACTCGCACACCAGCACCCACGGCGCGTTCGGCGCGCTGGCGTTCGGCATCGGCACGTCCGAGGTCGAGCACGTGCTGGCCACGCAGACGCTGCTGGCGCGCAAGATGAAGAACATGCTGGTGCGCGTCGAAGGCCGGCTGGGCGCGGGCTGCACGGCGAAGGACATCGCACTGGCGGTGATCGGTCGCATCGGCACCGCCGGCGGCACCGGCGCGACGATCGAGTTCGCCGGCTCGACCGTCCGCGCGCTGAGCATGGAAGGCCGCATGACGCTGTGCAACATGGCGATCGAGGCCGGCGCGCGCGCCGGGCTGGTCGCGGTTGACGAGACCACGCTGCGCTATCTCAGGGGCCGGCCGTTCGCGCCGACCGACGTCGAATGGGCGCAGGCCGAGCGCTACTGGCGCACGCTGCAGTCGGATGCGGGCGCGCAGTTCGACGTCGTCGTCGATCTCGACGCCGCGCGCATCGTGCCGCAGGTCACCTGGGGCACGTCGCCGGAGATGGTCGCCGGAATCGACGCGCGCATTCCGGACCCGGACAAGGAGCCCGATCCGGTCAAGCGCTCGGCGATGGAGCGCGCGCTGCAGTACATGAACCTCGAGCCGGGCAAGCCGCTGGCCGACATCCGCATCGACAAGGTGTTCATCGGCTCGTGCACCAATTCGCGCATCGAGGACCTGCGCGACGCCGCGCGCGTGCTCGCCGGGAGGCGCATCGCGGCGAACGTGCGGCTGGCGCTGGCGGTGCCGGGCTCGGGCCTGGTCAAGGCGCAGGCCGAGCGCGAGGGGCTGGACAAGGTGTTCAAGGCCGCCGGTTTCGAGTGGCGCGAGCCCGGCTGCTCGATGTGCCTGGCGATGAACGCCGACCGGCTCGATCCGGGCGAGCGCTGCGCGTCGACGTCGAACCGCAATTTCGAAGGCCGCCAGGGGCAGGGCGGGCGCACCCACCTGGTCAGCCCGGCGATGGCCGCGGCGGCCGCGATCGCCGGCCACTTCGTCGACGTGCGCGCGCTGTGACGCCGCACCCAGGCTGATACCCGACACGGAGCTCCCTCCCATGCAAGCCTTCACCGTCCACCAGGGCCTGGTCGTCCCGCTCGACCGCGAGAACGTCGACACCGACGCGATCATCCCCAAGCAGTTCCTGAAGTCGATCCGGCGCACCGGGTTCGGCCCCAACCTGTTCGACGAGTGGCGCTACCTCGACCACGGCGAACCGGGGCAGGATCCGGCGTCGCGCAAGCCGAACCCCGATTTCGTGCTGAACCAGCCGCGCTATGCCGGCGGCAGCATCCTGCTGGCGCGCCAGAACTTCGGTTGCGGTTCATCGCGCGAGCACGCGCCGTGGGCGCTCGACCAGTACGGCTTCCGCGCCGTCATCGCGCCGAGCTTCGCCGACATTTTCTTCAACAACTGCTACAAGACCGGGCTGCTGCCGATTGTGCTGCCCGAGCACGAGGTGGCGCGGCTGTTCGACGAAGTCGCGGCCTTCGCCGGCTACCGGCTGACCGTGGACCTGCCGCGCCAGCGCGTGGTCAAGCCCGACGGAAGCGAGCTGCCGTTCGAGATCACCGAGTTCCGCAAGCAGTGCCTCGTCGGCGGCCTGGACGAAATCGGCCTGACGCTTCGCCACGCCGACAAGATCCGCAGCTTCGAGGCCGAGCGCATCGCGCGCATGCCCTGGCTCGCGCACCGCATCCTGTAATCAACCCGATTGAAACCGATGAAGATTGCTGTTCTGCCCGGTGACGGTATCGGCCCGGAGATCGTCGCCGAGGCGGTCAAGGTGCTGCAACGCGTGCAGGCGATCCACGGCCTGCGCTTCGAACTCGAATACGCCGACGTCGGCGGCACCGCGTATGCGGCCCACGGCCATCCGCTGCCCGAGACCACGCTGCGCCTGGCGCACGCGGCCGACGCGGTGTTGTTCGGCGCGGTCGGCGATCCGCGCTACGACACGCTGGAGCGCGCGCTGCGCCCGGAGCAGGCCATTCTCGGGCTGCGCAAGAACCTGGGGCTGTTCGCCAATCTGCGCCCGGCGCTGCTGTACGCCGAGCTGGCCGACGCGTCGAGCCTCAAGCCCGAGGTCGTCGCCGGACTCGACATCCTGATCGTGCGCGAACTCACCGGCGACATCTACTTCGGCCAGCCGCGCGGGCGCCGCGTCGCGCCCGACGGCGCCTTCGCCGGCGCGCCCGAGGCGTTCGACACCATGCGCTACAGCCGCCCGGAAATCGAGCGCATCGCGCACGTGGCGTTCCAGGCCGCGCGCACGCGCAAGGCGGCCGGACACGCCGGCCGCGTGACCAGCGTCGACAAGGCCAACGTGCTGGAGACCTTCCAGTTCTGGAAGGACGTGGTCAGCGAGGTGCACGCGCAGTATCCGGACATCGCGCTCGAGCACATGTACGTCGACAACGCGGCGATGCAACTGGTGCGCGCGCCGAAGAAGTTCGACGTCATCGTCACCGGCAACATGTTCGGCGACATCCTGTCCGACGAGGCGTCGATGCTGACCGGCTCGATCGGCATGCTGCCGTCGGCGTCGCTGAACGCCGAGCAGCGCGGGCTGTACGAGCCGTCGCACGGCTCGGCCCCCGACATCGCCGGCCGCGGCGTCGCCAACCCGCTGGCCACCATCCTCAGCGCGGCCATGATGCTGCGCTATTCGCTGCGCCAGGACGCAGCCGCCGCGCGCATCGAGACCGCGGTGCAGAAGGTGCTGCGCGACGGCCTGCGCACGGCCGACATCGCGCAGCCCGGCGCGGCCACTGTGGGTACCGCGGCGATGGGCGACGCGGTGGTCGCGGCGCTGGACTGATTCTCGAATTCGACGGAAGACGACGATGGCAAAGATGCGGGTAGGGTTGGTCGGCTGGCGCGGCATGGTCGGCTCGGTGCTGATGCAGCGCATGCGCGACGAAGGCGATTTCGCGCTGATCGACCCGGTGGTCTTCTCCACC
>JAJZHS010000092.1 GCA_021798395.1 Pseudomonadota bacterium | reverse complement strand
GGCGCGCTGGCCTCGCGCGAGCAGCTCGACGATGTCGCCGCGCGCGTGGCCGAGCTGCGCGCCGACGCCGAGCTGCTGCTGGGCGACGCGGCCGACTTCGCGCCGCGCGGCGACGGCGTCGCCGCCGGCGCGTTCTTCCCGCCGACGCTGCTGCTGGCGCGCGACGCGATGCGCAGCGCCGCGCACGACGTCGAGGCGTTCGGTCCGGTCAGCACCCTGCTGCCGTACGACGATCTCGACGAGGCGGTGGCGCTGGCCGCGCGCGGCCGCGGCAGCCTGGTCGGCAGCCTGATGACCCACGACCCGGACGTCGCCGCGCGCGTGGTGCCGCGGCTGGCCGCGCTGCACGGCCGCATCCTGGTGCTCGACCGCGACGCCGCGGCCGAGTCGACCGGACACGGCTCGCCGCTTCCGGGGCTCAAGCATGGCGGCCCGGGGCGCGCCGGAGGCGGCGAGGAACTCGGCGGCCTGCGCGCCGTGTACCACTACCTGCAGCGCAGCGCGGTGCAGGGCTCGCCGACCATGCTCGCCGCGGTGGCGCGCGAGCACGTGCGCGGCGCGCGCATCATCGAAAGCGAGGTGCACCCGTTCCGCCGTCACTTCGACGAGCTGCGCATCGGCGAATCGCTGCTGACCCACCGCCGCACCGTGACCGAAGCCGACATCGTCCTTTTCGGCGGGATCTCGGGCGACTATTTCTACATGCACTTCGACGACATCGCCGCGCGCGACACCGACTTCGGCCGCCGCATCGCACACGGCTATTTCGTGCTGTCGGCCGCAGCCGGGCTGTTCGTCAGCCCGGCACCGGGTCCGGTGCTCGCCAACTACGGGCTCGACACCCTGCGCTTCACCAAACCGGTGGCGATCGGCGACACCATCCAGGCGCGGCTGACGTGCAAGCGCAAGATCGACCGCAACCGCAGCGACAGCCGCGGCGTCGGCCAGGGCGTGGTGGCGTGGGACGTCGAGGTGCGCAACCAGGACGCCGATCTGGTCGCCAGCTACGACATCCTGACCCTCGTGTCCAAGCGCGCGCCGCCCCCGCAGGGCTGACGCGCTGCGCTGCCGCACGGCAGCCCGCGCTGCCGGCGGGACCGCCGCGTCAGACGTCGTCGAACATGCCGGCGAACAGCGGCGAACTCAGATAGCGCTCGCCGCTGTCGGGCAGCACGACGACGATGGTCTTGCCTGCGTTGTCCGGGCGCCTGGCCCAGCGCAGCGCCGCGGCGGCGGCCGCGCCGCACGAAATCCCGGCCAGGATTCCCTCCTCGCGCGCCAGCCGCAGCGCGGTGTCGATCGCCTCGTCGTTGTCGACCTGCTCGACGGCGTCGACCAGCGACAGATCGAGCACCTTGGGCACGAAACCGGCGCCGATGCCCTGGATCTTGTGCGGCCCCGGCTTGATCTCCTGGCCGGCACGGGCCTGGCTCAACACCGGGCTGCCGACCGGCTCCACGGCGACCGAGACCACCGCCTTGTGCCGCTTGAGGAAGCGGCTCACGCCGGTGATGGTTCCGCCGGTGCCCACGCCGGCGACGAACACGTCGACCGCGCCTGCGGTGTCCTCCCAGATTTCCGGGCCGGTGGTCGCTTCGTGGATCGCCGGGTTGGCCGGGTTCTCGAACTGCTGCAGCAGCACGTAGCGCTGCGGATCGGAAGCGACGATGTCCTCGGCCTTCGCGATCGCCCCCTTCATGCCCTTGGCACCTTCGGTCAGCACCAGGGTCGCGCCGTACGCGCGCAGCAGCTTGCGCCGCTCCACGCTCATGGTGTCGGGCATGGTCAGGGTGATCGGGATGCCGCGCGAGGCGGCGACGAAGGCCAGCGCGATTCCGGTGTTGCCGCTGGTCGGCTCGACGATGGCCTTGCCCGGGCCGAGCAGGCCGCGCTTCTCGGCGTCCCAGACCATCGCCGCGCCGATGCGGCACTTGACCGAATACGCCGGGTTGCGGCCTTCGATCTTGGCCAGCACGGTCGCGCCGCAGCCTTCGGTGATGCGGTTCAGGCGCACCAGCGGGGTGCGGCCGATCGATTGCGCGTTGTCGGAATAGATGCCTGGCATGACGAGTTCTCCGTGGTGGTGATGCTTGCGTTCGATCAGGCCCGCGCGGCGACCGCGACGACCTCGATGCGCCAGCGCGGATCGGCCAGCGCGGCCTGCACGGTGGCACGCGGCGGAGCGTGCCCCGGCACCACCCAGTCGTCCCACACCGCGTTCATCGCGCCGATGTCGGCGATGTCGGCGAGGAACACCTGCACGCTGAGCAGTCGCGCCTTGCCGCTGCCGCACTCGGCGAGCAGGCGCTCGACGTGGCCGAGCACCTCGCGCGTCTGCCCTTCGATTCCGGCCTCGGGGTCGCGTTCGGCGACCTGGCCGGCCAGGTGGATGATGCCGCCGTGCACCGATGCCTCGCTGAGGCGGGTGCCGACATGGTGTCGTTCGATCATCGGCTTCCTTGCGGTTCGTCGCCGGTGCCGCCTGGAATCAGCGGTCCAGCGGGATGTACAGCGAATCCTTGACTTCCTCCATCACGACATAGCTGTGCGATTCGGCGGCGACCGGAAGGCGCTTGAGGATGTCGCCGAGCAGGCTGCGGTACTCACGCATGTCGCGCAAGCGGAATTTCACCAGATAGTCGAAGCCACCGGCGACAAGGTGGCATTCCAGCACTTCGGGCATGTGCAGCAACTCGCGACGCACGGCGTCGAACACGTCGCCCGATTTCGCCGCCAGCTTGATCTCGACGAACACCAGCAGCGCCTTGCCGACCGCGGCCGGCGCCACGCGGGCGCCGTAGCCGGCGATCACCCCGCTGCGTTCCAGACGCCGCACCCGCTCGGCGCACGGCGACGTGGTCAGGCCGACCCGCGCGGCGAGTTCGGTCATCGCGATGCGGCCGTCGCGCTGCAGAATGTCGAGGATCTTGCGGTCGATCCTGTCGAGTTGATGTTTGTCGCGGTCCATGCCCCGTCCTGGGTCCAGGATGCAGGTATTTTAGCTGCCATGAAGCATCAAAACGGGTAAATCCGCTTCCGTGTTGTCGATACAGTTCGATCGCCATCGATATTTCGGAGATCCACGATGAAGGTCATCGTCCTCGGCGCCGGCGTGGTCGGCGTCACCACCGCGTACGAACTCGCGCGCTCGGGAGCCGAGGTCACCGTGCTCGAACGCCGCGGCGGTCCGGCGCTGGAAACCAGTTTCGCCAACGCCGGCCAGGTCTCGCCGGGCTACTCGACGCCGTGGGCCGCACCCGGAATCCCGCTGAAGGCACTGAAGTGGATGTTCCAGCGGCACGCGCCGCTGGCCATCCGCCCCGACGGCACGCTGTGGCAACTGCGCTGGATGGCGTCGATGCTGCGCAACTGCACCGACGCGCGCTACGCGCTGAACAAAGAGCGGATGATGCGCGTGGCCGAATACAGCCGCGACCGTCTGCGCGCGCTGCGCGCCGAAACCGGAATCGCCTACGAGCAGCGCACCGAGGGCACCTTGCAGCTGTTCCGCAGCCGGGCGCAGTTCGACGCCGCGCAGCGCGACATCGCCGTGCTGGAGCGCTGCGGCATCGCCTTCGAGTTGCTGCGCGGCGACGAGCTCGAGCGCGTGGAACCGGCGCTGGGCGCGGCGCGCGACCGCCTGGCCGGCGGCTTGCGGCTGCCCGGCGACGAAACCGGCGACTGCCAGCTGTTTACCAGCCAGCTGGCGCAACGCGCCGGAGCACTGGGGGTCGACTTCCGCTACGCGCAGACCGTGCAAGGCTTCGACGGCGACGCGCAGCGGGTGCGCGGCGTGCACCTGGCCGACGGTCGGGTGCTGCACGCCGACGCCGTGGTGGTCGCGCTGGGCAGCTATTCGCGCGACCTGCTGCGCGCGCTGCGCATCGACCTGCCGGTGTACCCGATCAAGGGCTACTCGCTGACCGTGCCGCTGCGCGACCCGGCGCTGGCGCCGCGCTCGACCGTGCTCGACGAAACCTACAAGATCGCGCTGACGCGTTTCGACGACCGGATCCGCGTCGGCGGCATGGCCGAGATCGCCGGCTTCGACCTGCGCCTGAACCCCAAGCGCCGCGCCACCCTGGAAATGGTCACCCGCGATCTGTTCCCGGGCGGCGATCTCCCGGCGGCCGAATTCTGGACCGGCCTGCGCCCGATGACTCCCGACGGCACCCCGGTGCTCGGCGCGGCCGGTCCGGCGAACCTGTTCCTGAACACCGGACACGGAACCCTGGGCTGGACCATGGCCTGCGGCTCGGCGCGCTATGTCAGCGACCTGGTGCTCGGCCGCCAGCCCGAGATCCGCAGCGACGGCCTGGGGCTCGAGCGCTACCACGGCGGCGCGCCGCGCTGGCGCGCGGGCGCCCCCCAGACGGCCTGAGCCGCGCCCGCGCGCGCTCAGCGCGGGGGCAGAAGACCGCTCAGCGCGGTCTCCAGCATGTCCAGGAAGGCCCGGGTCTTCGCCGGCATCAACCGGCGCCCCGGGAACACCGCCCATGCCGGCGCCGGCGGCAGCGACCACTCGGGCAGCACTCTGACCAGCTCGCCGGCGCGCCGCGCCTGGTCGGCGAACACATCGGGCAGCGCGGCGATTCCAGCGCCCGCGCGCGCCAGCGCAAGCAGCAGTTGCGGCGCGTTCGCGGCGATGCGCACCGGTGGATGCTCGACGCATTGCTGCGTGCCGCAGCGCAGTGTCCAGCCCACCGCGTCGCCGTGGCGCCCGAGCAGCAGCAGCGCGCTGTGCTCCGCCAGTTCGCGCGGCGTGCTCGGCGCGCCGTGCTCGGCGAGGTAGGCCGGCGCCGCGTACAGTCCGGCCGCGAACGCGCCCAGCCTGCGCCCGACGAGCAGGGCGTCGTCGGGCAGGTCGCCGATGCGCAGCGCCAGGTCGTAGCCCTCGCCGACGAGGTCGATGCGCCGCGGCGACAAGTCGAGCTCCAGGCTCACCCCGGGATGCAGCGCGGCGAACGCAGCCAGCATCTCGGTCAGCAAGCCCTGCGCGATGTCCACCGGCATCGACACCCGCAGCCGGCCGACCGGTCCGGCGCGCCGATGCTCGCCGAGCGCGCGTGCCGCGTCGAACTCCTCGGCCAGCGGCGCGGCATGCGCCAGCAACTCGCGGCCGAACTCGGTCAGCACCAGCCGCCGCGTGGTGCGCAGCAGCACCCGCTGCCCCAGCGCGTCTTCCAGCGCGGCCACGCGACGCGACACCGTCGACTTGGGCAGCGCCAGCCGGGCGGCAGCGGAACTGAAGCTTCCGGCGTCGACCACGCGGGAGAAGATCAGCAGGTCGTGAGCGTCCAATTGTTCCATTTTCGGCACGATGTTATCCAAAGCGGAGGCTTATCGTCCTTGCCTGCAACAACTAAAGTTTCATCAACGTCAATACAGCATTGGAGAAACGAATGAACATCCTCCAGATCAACGCGAGCGCCCGGAGCACCGGCGCCCAATCGACCGAACTCGCACACCGCATCGTCGCCCGTCTGCGCGCTGCCGAGCCGCAGGCCGCGCTGCGCGTGCGCGACCTCGCCGCGACGCCGCATCCGGTGCTCGACGAGGCCGCGCTGGGCGCGCTGTTCACCCCGGCCGAGCGGCGCAGCGCCGAGCAGGCCGCGCGCGTCGCCCTCGACGACGCGCTGATCGATGAACTGATGGCCGCCGACGTCGTCGTGCTCGGCGTGCCGATGTACAACTTCGGCATTCCGGCGCAGCTCAAGCACTGGATCGACGCCGTGGCGCGCGCCGGAGTCACCTTCCGCTACACCGAAAGCGGCCCCCTCGGCCTGGTGCAGGGCAAGAAGGTGATCATCGCGCTGGCGCGCGGCGGGCGCTACCGCGACACCGCCGCCGACAGCCAGGTTCCCTACCTGAAAACCGTGCTCGGCTTCCTCGGCATGACCGATCTGCACTTCGTCTACGCCGAAGGGCTCAACATGGGCGCCGAAGCGGTGGCGCAAGGCCACGCGCAGGCGCGGGCCGACATCGACGCGGCGCTGGCCTGAAGCGGGAGAGCCGACCATGGCCGATGCCACTCCAGCGACCGCGCGCGGCGTCGCGTCGCTGGTCGACGGCGTGCGGACCTCCGACGGTGCCGGCGTGCGGCTGACGCGGGTGCTGGGGCAGACGCTGCAGCGCCGCCTCGACCCCTTCCTGATGCTCGACGTGTTCGGCAGCGACGACCCCGACGACTACATCGCCGGTTTTCCCGACCATCCGCACCGCGGCTTCGAGACCGTCACCTACATGCTCGCCGGGCGCATGCGCCACCGCGACAGCGCCGGCAACGAAGGCCTGCTCGAAACCGGCGGCATGCAGTGGATGACCGCGGGGCGCGGCGTGATCCATTCGGAAATTCCGCAGCAGCGAGACGGCCGCATGGAAGGCTTCCAGTTGTGGCTGAACCTGCCGGCGGCCGACAAGCTGTGCACCCCCTGGTACCGGGACTTCGCCGCCGACGCCCTGCCGCGCCTGCGCACGGCGCACGGCGCCCACGCCGTGGTGCTGGCCGGCGACAGCCACGGGGTGCGCGGCGCAGTGACCCGCGAGGCCACCGCACCGCTGATCCTCGACCTGCGGCTCGACCCCGGCGGGCATTTCGAGCAGCCCTTGCCCGCGGCGCACAACGCCCTGCTCTACGTCATCGACGGCGCGGTGGCGATCGGCGGCCGGGCGGTCGCGCAGCGCCGCATGGCGGTGCTCGACAACCAGAGCGATGCCTTGCGCATCGAGGCGGCCGACGGCGCGCGCGTCCTGCTTGTCGCCGGGCGGCCGCTGCGCGAGCCGATCGCGCAGTACGGCCCGTTCGTGATGAACTCCGAGCAGCAGGTCTACCAGGCGGTGCAGGACTACCGCGCGGGGCGCCTGGCCTGACGCTGCGCGCGGGCGGCCTCAGCCGCCGGGCCGCCCCGCATCGGGCACCGCCGCCTGCTGCGGCCAGCACTGGATCGTTCCGCGCGCGCCCACGCTGCGCGCGCGACCCGATGTCTTGGCCGCGTACATGCGCTGGTCGGCGATCTCGACCAGCGCCTTCCAGTCCTGCGCCGCGTCGAGCCGCTGCTCGGCCACGCCGATGCTGGCCGTGGTGGGCGCGCCGTCGGGCCTGTGGCCGAGACCGGCGGCGACCACGCGCGCGACCACGCCGTCGGCCTCCTGCGCATCCGCGTTGGGCAGCACGACGACGAACTCCTCGCCGCCCCAGCGGATGACGCTGTCGCCCTTGCGCACCAGGGTGCACAGCTGCCGCGCGGCTTCGCGCAACACCTTGTCGCCGGCGTCGTGGCCGAAGCGGTCGTTGACCGACTTGAAGTGATCCAGGTCGACGAACAGCAGCGACAGCGCGCTGCCGTTCAGCGCGCCCAGGCGAAACTGCAGATCGAGCACATCGAGGCCCGCGCGCCGCGTCAGCGCTCCGGTCAGCACGTCGTAGCTGGCGCGCGCGACCTGCGCCAGCATGTAGCGCAACTGGGCCAGCGCCGACAGCAGCGACACGCCCGCAAGCAGAGCCAGCAGCCATACGGTGGCGATCGCGTGCGGCAGCGCCGACGCGGGGTGCAGCCGCACGCCGAGCAGGGCCACCGCCAGCAGCGGCAGCGCGTAAAGGTGGAACTCGACCACGGTCAGCGGAAACAGCGCCAGCCCGGCGATGATGACAAACGGCAGCAAGGCATAGATCTGCGCCGCGGCCAGCGCCAGGCCGTGCAGCGCGTAGCCGTGGATCCAATGCGCGGCGACCAGATAGAACAGCGGGGTGACGAGCAGCAGGCCGCCGAGCAGCAGCCTGGCGCGGCCCAGCCGCGGCGCACCGCGCGCGGCCAGCGCCAGCGTCGCCAGCACCAGCGCCGAGACCGCGCGCGCGACCAGCAGCGCGCCCCACAGCGGATGCGGCAGCACCGGCAGGTCGACCAGCGCCCAGGCCGGGACGAGCAGGGCGAACAGCATTGCGAAGCCGAAAACCCGCCGCTGGATCAACGCTGCGCGGTGGCGCGCGATCGCCGGACCGTGCCGGGTCGAGACGACCAATTCGCCGAACTGCTCGACGCTGCTCAGGCCGAGCTCAGCGCCCAGCGCCGCCAGCACGCCGCGCGCGGCCGCGGTGGCGCGCCCGCGCCAGCGCCGCGCCGGATCGCGCGGCGACGGCATGGATGACGGCATGCGCTGTTCGCTCACGCGGCCTTGTCTTCAGGAAGTTGAGCCCGCCCACTGGCGACCTCGTATTTCTCGAGGTCTTCCTCCAGGAAGTGGTTTAGGAACGTTCACCGCCGTTGCTGTGGGACTTGCAGCATTGTACTGGATGATGCGAGGGAAATCTGCCCCAGCTGCCTCTTCGTCGTCGTCTTCATCAC
>JAJZHS010000001.1 GCA_021798395.1 Pseudomonadota bacterium | reverse complement strand
CACGGCCCGCGTGAAGTCCTCCGCGGTCCACTCGGGGTTGTCCTTGTCCACCTTCTCAGGGCTTGGCTTCTTGCTCATAGCTCTTGACCTCGCGTTCATTGGCCTTGCGAAAGCTGATGACGCGGACCCCGCTCTCGGCTTCCACGAACACCAGCGCGTGGACACGGCCACCGACCAGCCCAAGGGCTCGCCACCTCCGCTCGCCATAGTCGCGGCGGGTGTCCTCCACGAAGATGGCCGATTCGAAATCGAACTCAGCCACACGCTCGAACGATAGCCCGCGCTCCTCGACGTTGCGGGCATTCTTGGCGGGATCGAACGTGATGTCCACGGCTCAAAGTGTATGCACGGTTTGAGGCGACGTCAATCAAAACGTCGGTACAAAATAAATGTTCGGGCCTCCGCCGTCGCGGCATCAGCTCACACGGCCGTCGCGACGCTCCAGTGCCCAGATTCGCCCTGGTTGGCGAGCCAGATACGACGGCCCTTGCAGCGATGCAGGGGCCGTTTTCATGGGGTCACGTGTAGGGTTGAAACGGTTCATCGTCCGTGCTGAGCAGCCGAATCAGCTTCGGATGTATGAAAAGGCGTTCCTTGCCAAGCGGCACCTCGCGCAGCACCCCATGGTCGGCGAGATCATGCAGGTAGCGAGACGCCGCCTGTCGCTTCGCGATGCCCTTGTCGACGAGGTTGCCAATGCGGCAATAGGGCTGCTCGAAGATCACGTCAACGAGTTCGCGGGTATAGATTTTCGGCAGCCGCGCGCGCACATGATCTTTGGTGTGCTCGGCAAGCGTCCGGATGGCAGCGATCTTGCGAGTCGTCCACCGGGACGTCTCGATCACGGCATCGAGCATGAACTGTATCCAGGGGCCCCACGCCTGGTCGCGGGTGACGCCAAGCAGCAAGTCGTAGTACGCGGCCCTGTGCGCGATGATGTGGCGGCTGAGGTACAGGATGGGCAGGTTCAACAGGTTCTGTTCGATCAGGTAGAGGATGTTGATGACGCGCCCAGTGCGGCCATTGCCGTCCGTGAATGGGTGAATGGCCTCGAACTGGTAGTGGGCCACGGCCATGCGGACCAAGGGATCCAGGTCGGCCTGCTCGTGCAGGAAGCGCTCCCAGTTGCCGAGCATGTCGCGCAGGCGCGCCTCGCCTTCGGGCGGGGTGTAGATCACCGCACTGGTGCGGTCGTTGACGAGTTGCGTGCCAGGGGTGCGGCGGATATCCATCTCCGTACCCTTGAGCGTGCGGCAGACCTCCACCGCAGTGGCCGTGCACAGCGGGCGATGTGCCAGCGACTTGAAGCCGGAATGCAGGGCGGTGCGGTAGCGCAAGGCTTCTTTGGTCGCAGGGTCGGCGTTTTGGGGGCCGTGCGCGTATTGGAACAGCCTGTCGGTGGTGGTGACGATGTTCTCGATCTCCGAACTGTCCTTGGCTTCCAGTATCGGGAGGGTATTGATGAGCATCGTCTGGTTCGGGATGAGCTCGGCGGCCTGCTTCAACTCCGCAAGGGCGGCGCGGGCCTCGATGCAGAGCTTGAGCACGGCACGGCTTTCCAGTTCAGCAGCCGGCGGTAGTGGCGCCAGCTGGTTGTGGGGAAGGTCGGCTCGCCACGAGGAGATGGAGGTCGTCATGATGCAAAAAGCGGAATTCATCGACACGACTTGAGCTTATGTCGCAGGCGACGACACGTCAAGACAACATGTCGTCATTCTGGTGAATTATCGACATGACGGCCACTCGGCGAGCACGGGAACACGACGGCCCAGTGCCCAGATACGCCCTGGTCGGCGAGCCACGATCAGAAGCACTCAGGTCACAAGCCTGGGGGCTTTTTGTCTCCGTTTCGCGTGCTGCGATGGGGCTCCGATCGTGTGCATGATCAGGCAGTTCACAATGTCCTCGACCTTGAGGTTCATTTCGGCAATGCTGCGCGGCGGCGCGTCCAGGCTGACGCGGGTGTGGGCCGGGTTTCCCGGGGGATCATTGATGATCTGTCGCATCCACACAGGGCTGGGGTTGACGATGCGCTCCGAAGCCAAGGCGTGAGGTGCGGGCGATCCGGTGAAGCAAGGGCGCGTCGTCTTCAAGGTCATTTGATTCTGCGTGACAGATTCCGTGATGCGGAACATCATGCCATATGATCCATTCGTTCGCGTGTTCGGACACCGAGGCGCTCTTCAACAGTCAACGACCAAGTGGCGGGTGTGCTTTGTCTGGAAGATCGACGGAGCCCACGATGTCGAAATCGTGGACGATCACTGGGAATGAATGATGAACAAAGTGCTTGACGAAATCCACCCTGGGGAGGTTCTGCTGGAGGACTTCATGAATCCCATGGGAATCAGCGCCCGCCAGCTCGCCGCCGACATCGACGTGTCGCCCAGTCGCATCAGTGAGCTGGTGAACGGCGCTCGTCCGATCACGGCCGACACGGCGCTGCGCCTGGGCCTGTTCTTCAGCATGGAGCCTCGCTTCTGGTTGAACTTGCAGAGCGAGTACGACATCCGGATGGCCGTGCGCGAAACCAAGGCGACCATCGAGCCGCGCATCCGGGTCTTTCACGCAGCGGCCGCGTGAATCATCTCAGCAGTCAGGGTGTTCTCGTAGCGCGACGCAGCGTGCGCGGGAAGCGCGAACCGCCTCCTTCGGCTCAAGAAGATGTGCGGGTGCTCCACGGATCGATCACCACGACTCCGCAGCCTTCGAAGTCGGCCGTATTTCGCGTCGCGACCACGGCCTCGTTGGCGAGGGCGATTGCGCAGATCTGGCAATCGAATTGGCTGATGGGCCGGCCCGCGGCGCGGCGCTCGGCAGCGATGGTGGCGTAGGCTCGGGCCGCGGCGCGGTCGAAGGGAAGAATTCGTTCCCGAAAGTCCTCGCCAAGCAAGCCTTCGATGGCGCTGGAAAGCTCGGCTTGGCGTTTGCCTGCCGGCATGATCGCCACACCGTGTCGCAGTTCGGCTTCGCCCACCGCTGTGAAATAGATCTCCGATCCGTCCTGCGCGGACAGCCAGGTTTCCACCTGTCTGGCGGGATTTGGGCGCAGCAGCTCGGAGAGGACGTTGGCGTCGAGGACGATCATGGCTCGCTTCTTTGGTCGAACGCCGGCGGCTCGCGCATCGGCTCGCGCGCGGGCAGTTGGACGTCCGCGCGGGCTGCCGGCGTCAGGCGAGATCGAATCGCCGCGGCAAGGTCGCGTGGTGGCGCGCTTTCGTTCATGACGCGCCGGAGGATTTCTCGCGCCTCCTCTTCCATCGAGCGGCCGTGCATCGCTGCGCGAACTCTCAGCCTGTGTTTGGTGTCATCGTCCAGATTGCGAATCGTGATGCTGGCCATCCCGCTCTCCGGTTTGTTGGCAATGCTGTCATCGTAATCGATGATTGCAATGAAATTACTTGCCCGGCTGGGCGGATGGGACATGGGCGGAGTGGTGCAGGCCGGGCGATTCACGCCGGCGTATGGGACTTGAGCCAGTCCTTCAGGGCCAGGTTTTCCGCCCGTCGCGCGGGCGAGCCGCCTGCCGTCACACGGCGATGATCGAGTCGCTGTAGCGAGCCACGACGGCATCGTGCGTGACCAGTCGCATCGGCTCGGTCAGTGCCTGCGCGACCAGCATGCGATCGAAGGGGTCCTGGTGGTGCGGCGCGAGATCCGCGATCGCCGCGGCATGCTCGGGCTCGATGGCGAGCAGCCGATAGCCCGACTCGCGGAAGTAGCGGAGGGCGTCCTGGCCGGAAACCGGCATGTCGCCGCAATGAAGTCCGTGCTTGATCGTGATCTCCCAGATCGTCGCCGCGCTGATCCAGATGGACGAGCGCGGCGAAGCGATCAGCTGGCGCGCGCGAACCGTGAGCCTGGGACTGTCGGTGATGGCCCACAGCGCCACGTGGGTATCCAGCAGCAGGTTCATGGCGCTGACGCCAGGCCGAACAGTCGAGCCACCTCGGCGTTGTGACCGTCGATGTCCTCGGGCACTTCGAAGCGCCCCTTGGCAACGCCGAGGCGGTTGCCCGGCGCTGGCTCGCCCACCGCGACGAGCTTCGCTGCAGGTCGTCCGTTGCGCGCGATCACGATCTCCCGTTCACGTCCTTGTTCGATGGCGTCGACCAGGCGTGAAAGCGAGGACTTGGCATCAAACATGTTCACGGTGCGCATGGTGTTTCCTGGCAATCACAGATCTGGCTCCATTCTAGTCTAGCCTAGCTAGGTTGGTGGCGACCTTCCGCAGTCGTTGGGAGCGAAGCTTCATGGTGTCGGCGAGGGGCCATCTTGCTTGTGCCTCCCGGCGCGGACGCGCACGTCTTGCGGTTCCAGCGGGAAAGCGCCGCCGCGCGCCCGAGCGCGTACGATACGGCTCCACCTTCGCCACGCCAGGACCCCATGCAGCCAGACCCGCAGGACAAACCGCTCGACGCCGTCGTTGCCGCGGTGCAACTGCCTGACGTGAGCGACGCGGACTTCGAATCCTCGCTCGCGGAGTTGCGGGAGCTGGCCAAGACCCTGGGCTACCGGGTCGTGCAGACGTTCACGCAGAAGCGCGCCAACTTCGACACCACCGCGTATCTCGGCGCCGGCAAGCGCGATGAGGTGCGCGCGTATGTCGAAAGCCAGTCCGGCGCCGGGCACGACGCACGGCCGGGGCACGCGACCAACCCCGAGCTCGAAGGTATCCAGGCGCTGCTGATCGACCACGAGATCTCGCCTTCGCAGGCGCGCAACCTCGAGAAGGCCGTCGGCTGTGCGGTGATGGACCGCACCATGGTCATCCTCGAGATCTTCCATCGCCACGCGCGCTCCCGCGCCGCCCGGGCGCAGGTCGAGATCGCGCGCCTGGGGTATATGGCGCCGCGTCTTCGCGAGGCGGCCAAGCTGGCCGGACCGCAGGGCCGGCAGCGCAGCGGCGTCGGCGGCCGCGGTGCCGGCGAGTCGCACACCGAACTCGATCGGCGCAAGATCCGCGACCGCATCGCCGAGCTGCAGGCGGACATCGATGCGATGGGCGCCGAGCGCCAGACCCAGCGCGCGCGTCGCCAGCAGGGGCAGGGCATCGCGTCGGTGGCGCTGGTCGGGTACACGAATGCCGGAAAGTCCACGTTGATGCGCGCGCTCACCGGCAGCGAGGTGCTGGTGGCCAACAAGCTGTTCGCGACCCTGGACACCACCGTGCGCGTGCTTCACCCCGAGAGCGTTCCGCGGGTTCTGGTCAGCGACACGGTGGGGTTCATCAAGAACCTTCCCCACGGCCTGGTCGAGTCGTTCAAGTCGACGCTTGACGAGGCGCTGGACGCATCGCTGCTGCTGCACGTGATCGACGCCAGCGACCCCGGTTTCGATCGCCAGCGCCAGGTCACCGACGACGTGCTGGCCGAAATCGGCGCGCAGGACGTGCCGCGCATCCGCGTGTTCAACAAGATCGACCAGGTCGGCGACGCGCAGGCGCAGCAGGCGCTCGAGCGCGAACTGCGCGCGACCTACCCGTCCTGCATCGTGATGAGCGCGCGCCGCCCCGACGACGTCGCGGCATTGCGCGGTGTCATCGTGGCGTTCTTCCAGAAGGACCTCGTCGAGGTCGCGCTGCGCCTGCCGTGGTCCGCGCAGCAGCTGCGCCGCGAGATCTACGCGAATTGCGAGGTCCTCGACGAGAGCGCGGACGATGCGGGCGCGGTGTTTCGCGTGCGCGCAGACGCCGCGACGATCCGCGCGCTGCACGCGCGCGCCGGCTCCGACGCGCCGCCACAGGACGCGTCGTAGACGGCCGGGGCCACGCCGGCCCCGTTCGTGTCAGACCTCGATGATCGGTGGCGGTGTGCGTCGCGTCATCCTCCCCCGGCATGCCAGAACCCAGTCTGGTCTCGCCATGTACGCCGAGCAGGCGCGTCGATCCACGGGTCGGGCGTGACGTGTCCCCCCACGCGCGACCTGCCGCAACGCGCTCGGCACCGGGTCAGAATCGGACGAACTCGGCTGCGGCGGCAGCGATTCGCGGTTCGGGCGCGGCGGCGGCCTTGGTCACGCCCGCCGACGCCGCTGGCCTCGGGCCGGCGGGTTTGCCCGACGCGCCCCCTGCAAGCTTGAACTGGGCCACGGTCTCCTGCAACTGCTGGGCCTGGGCGCTCATCTCCTCGGCCGTGGCCGCCAGCTGTTCGGACGCCGAGGCGTTGTGCTGGGTCGCCGAGCTGATCTGGCCGATGGCGTCGTTGATCTGACCGATCCCGGTGGCCTGCTCGCTGCTGGCGGCGTTGATTTCGGCCACCAGGTCGGCGGTCTTGGCGATGACGGGCACCATGGCCTGCAGCAGATCGCCGGCGCCTTCGGCCTGTTTGACCGAGGTGCGCGCCAGGTCGCCGATCTCCCGCGACGCCAGTTGTGCGCGCTCGGCCAGTTTCCTGACTTCGGCCGCCACCACGGCGAATCCCTTGCCGTGCTCGCCGGCGCGGGCCGCCTCGATGGCCGCGTTGAGGGCCAGCATATTGGTCTGGTAGGCGATGTCGTCGATGATGGAAATCTGCTCGGCAATACGCTGCATGTCGGTCACGGTCTTGCCCACGGCGTCGCCGCCCTGGCGAGCCTGCCGGGCCGCGTCCTCGGCCATGGTCGCGGTCTGTTGGGCGTTGTCCGCGTTTTGGCGCACCGAGGCGCTGGACTGCTCCAGCGCGGCTGAAGTCTCGTCGACCGACGAAGCTTGCTGGGACGCTCCCTGGGACAGGGTCTGCGAGGTGGCCGAGACCTGCGCGGAAGCCGAAGCCAGGTTCTCGGCCGCTTCGCGGATGGTCGTCATGGTTGCGCCAAGCTTGTGCACCATGTTGCCCAGGGACCTGAGCAACTGCCCGAACTCGTCGCGGGCGTCGCTTGTCGCCTCCACCGTCAGGTCGCCTGCGGCCACACGGTCGGCGGTGTGCACCGCCTCGGCCAGGGGCCGGTTGATCGCGCGGACGATCATCACGCTCAAAACCGTGCCGACCAGCACCGCCGCGATGAGCGCGCCGATGGTGAACTGGATGGCCGTGGACGCGGCGGCGGTTTCCTGCGAAACCAGCGCTTTGGAGGCCCGGCCGATGAAGTCAACCATCGCATCCGTCTTCCCGTTGTAATCCTGGAACAGTGTGTGGTTCGCCCCGTCGGCGAGGGCGATGGCCTGGGGAAGCTGGTTTTGCTGGACCAGGGCGATCTGCGTGTTCAAGGCCTTGCGATAGACGCGCCAGGAATCGTGCAGGGTATCGACGACGGCGCGCAGCGCCGGTGTGCCCGCGTACTTGTACATCTGGGCGAAGTCATCGTGAATCAGGGCTTCCTTGTGATGGATCTTGCCGATCGAATAGTTCAGAGCGCCACCACCGGCGTTGGCGTTGGCGAGCAGCCGGAATTCGGTTCGCCGTGCGTCCATCAAGTCGGCGTTCAGGTTGCTGTCGGCCGTCAGGCCGGGAACCCAGACCTGGTTGAGCTGATCGATGCCGGCGATGAGTTTGTCGATGCGGGTGATGGAAAACACGCCGACCGCGACGGTGATCAACGCGCTGAGCGCGAACGCGAGGCCGAGCTTCCGTTTCACGAGCATGTTGCTTTCTCCGTTCGGTGGGGGTGATCGCTTGACGCCAGGGTGTGGCCGGTGTTGTCGGATTTCCGGGCGGAAGGATCAACATTTCATGACGTTTAATATCATGACATATGATTTTCACATGAAACTATAACTGTCGCTCATGGTACGAGGGAAAACCCTTATGTCGGAGATGGGAAAGGTCGTTCAACGCGCATTTACCCTGCATCAAAGCCTCTTGCCAGAGCGCCCGCCAGCGGCATCCAGCAGCGAATGTGTTCAAACGAATAGGCACTAGAATACATTTATACGCACGTAAAGTTACATTTAAATTCATTTAAGCGCCGCCGGGGCAATAGGCAGGTCGCGGTCAAGCATGTACCTGCAAGGACAAGCGATGCTCAACGGTCTGCCGATCGAGACGATGACGACAGTCGGTCGCGCCACGGGCGTCGCCTGACATGCAAGCCTGCACAGCGCGCTTCATGCCGCGCTTCGGGCCGCGCTTCGGGCCGCGCTTCGTGCCGCAATTCGCGCGCACCATTCCCGGTTTCATCATCGTCGTCGCCGTCGCGCTGTCGCTGCTGCTGTCGGCGGTGATGTACGCGATCGTCGCCGCGGTGTACGACCGCACCGTGCACGAGGACGCGCACAACGTTGCCGCGCTGGTCGCGCGGCAGACCTTCGCGTCGATGTACCAGATCATGAGCCGCGGCTGGACGCGCGCGGAGCTCGAGTCCTACCTCGCGTCGACGCGCAGCGCCTTCGCCGGCACGCCGTACACGCTGCAGATCTACCGCGCGCCGGTCGTCGCGCGCGAGTACGGCGCGATCGCGCAGCCGCCGATCGACCCCGTCGTCGCCGGGGTGCTGCGCAGCGGGCAGGCGCAGGAAGGCGGCAGCGCGGCCGGTGCGCGCTACGTCTATCCGCTGCTGGCGCGCAACCGCTGCATGGGCTGCCACAGCGACGCGCGCCCGGGGCAGGCGCTGGGCGCGATCGACGTGCGCCAGAACCTGGTTCCGCTGCTGTCGCGCGCACGGCGCAACTTCCTGCGCACGCTGGCGTGGCTGGCGCCGCTGCCGATCGCCGCCGCGCTGCTCGTCGCGCTGCTGCTGAGCCGCAGGCTGCGCGGCGCGCTCGGCGACCTACGCAGCCGCATCGACGACGTCAACCGCGTCTCCGACCTGGAGCGGCTGCAGCAGCCGACTTCCGGCGCCGGCTTCGCCGACATCGACGCCATCGTCGGCGAGGTCGGCAAGCTCGCCGGGCGGCTGCACGGCTTCGCCGTCGACAAGGGGCTGCTGGAGCTCGAAATCAGTCTGCTGGAACGCTTCGTCATCACCTCCGAAATGGTGCGCGACTGGCGCGAGCACGTGCGCCAGCTGCTGCTCGACATCAATCAGGTGATCGACGTCTACGTGCTGTTCTCGGTGTTCAAGGTCGACGACGAACTGCACGACCTCGAAGTGTTCTGGCGCTGCCCGCCGACGCCGCAGGCGCGCGAGGAATTCGAGCAGGCGCTGCGCGCCCGGCTGGACGAGGAGGAGGGGGGCTGCTTCGGCGACTGCGGCGCCGGGCTCGGCGTGCGCCACCACGTCGCCGACGTGTCGGCGCCGACGCTGCCGGTGGGCCGCGAAGACATCGACATGCACACCAAGGCGCTGGTCGTCGACACGCCGAAGATCGGCGGCATCGCCGGAATCGGGGTGCAGGTCGGAATCCACCACGACCCGACGCGGAGCCTGATCACCGAGTCGATCCTGTCGACGCTGCTCAACGTCGTCGGCTCGGTCAAGGCGATTTCCAAGTACACCCGCGACCTCGAGTTCTACGCCACCCGCGACCCGCTGACCCAGATCTTCAACCAGCGCATTTTCTGGGAACTGCTCGATTACGAGATCCTGCGCGCCGAGCGCCACGAGCAGCGCTTCGCGCTGCTCATCGTCGACCTCGACAACTTCAAGCACGTCAACGACACCCACGGCCACACCGTCGGCGACCGCCTGCTGCAGGCGATCGCGCCCGCGGTGCACGCGGTGCTGCGCAAGGGCGACATCTTCGCGCGCTACGGCGGCGACGAGTTCGCCATCGTGCTGCCGCAGATCGACGGCGCGATGCCCTACGAGGCGGCGCAGCGGGTGCTGGGCGCGATCGCCGGCGTCGCGCTCGAGGCCGCCGACGGCAGCCCGGTGCGTTCGACCGCATCGATCGGACTGGCGCTGTACCCGGACCACGCGACGCGCGCCAAGGACCTGTTCCTGTTCGCCGACAACATGATGTACAAGGCCAAGGCGCAGGGCAAGAACCGCATGACCCTGCCCAGCGCCGACGACGTCGTCGAGACCTTCCGCCAGATCGGCGAGCAGAGCGCGCTGATCGTGCGCGCGGTCGACGAGCGCTGGCTGGAGCCGCACTTCCAGCCGATCGCCGACGCGCGCAGCGGCGCCATCGTCGCGCACGAAGTGCTCAGCCGGATCCGCCTGCCCGACGGACGCCTGCTCGGCGCCGACCAGTTCATCGAGATCGCCGAACGCGCCGGGGTGATCCACCGGCTCGACGCGATCACCATGGAGAAGGCCTTCGACCTCGCCCGGCGCAGCGGCTACGACGGCACGCTGTTCATCAACATCTCGCCGCGCGCGCTGGTTCCGGGCGAGTTCTTCCAGACCGTGCGCCGGCTCACGCGCGCCCACGGCATCGACCCGGGGCGCATCGTGTTCGAACTGACCGAGCGCGACACCGTGCAGAACCTCGCCCTGCTCGAGAGCTTCGCCCGCCACTTGCGGCTCGAGGGCTTCCGGCTGGCGATCGACGACTTCGGTTCGGGCTTTTCGTCGTTCAGCTACCTGAAGCGGCTGCCGGTCGATATCATCAAGATCGAGGGAGAGTTCGTCGCCGACATGCTGGCCGACTCGAGGTCGCTGGCGATCGTGCGTTCAGTCGCCGCGCTGGCCGCCGACTTCGGCATCCGCACCGTCGCCGAGTTCGTCGAAAGCGCCGAGGTGCTCGAGGCAGCGCGAACGCTGGGCATCGACCTGCTGCAGGGCTACCATATCGGCCGCCCAGGCCCTGCATTGGGGCATGTCAAAGGAGCGCTAAAACATGTTCGGTGAGGTGAAGAGTTCACCAGACGGTAACCGAGCTTTCGACCGCTTGGCTGCGGCTGGGCGCGCTGCGCGCATCCGCGTTCACCGCGGCGGCCCCTGCCTGTTTGCGGGCACCCCGTCGACGATCTCCATCGCGGCAGCAGTCACCAAGCCCCAGGCCAATCCACCAGGAATTCCTCGATCCGCGACCCGGCCTCGACGGCTGCAACGATCCAGGCTGGCCGTTTACCCCGGCCTGACCATGTCTGGCCCGTTTCCGGGTGGCGATATTTTTTTCGGGGGACGCTGCCTGTCCGTTTCGCGGCGCGGCCGTGCTGGTCGCGACGAAGGTCGGCGGTGGTGATGCCGTATTCGGCCATCTGCGCCTTGATTGCGGCAATGACGGCCGTGCGTTCGGACGCACGCGCAACGTCGGCCTGCCGCGTGAGCCGCGCAATCTCGGTGCTCAACTCCGCATAACTCCTGCTCATGTTGTCTTGCCCCTCTGGGTTGCAGCGCCTTCGCCCGTTACCAGCCGAGGCCGGCTGCCGCGGCCCCGAACATCCCGTGACAGCCTGCACCGATCGCCACGCGGCTGTGCCGTGCGCGCGCCCTCAATCGGCGGAAATTTCTGCGATATCTTCCGAGTCATGGCGATCGATCCATGCAGAGCCTTCCCGCAAAAACGACCGGGAAATCAAGGTTCTTTTGACGCTTATTAATATAGCGCGTCATTTTTACATGAAACAATAGATACATATTCTGATAGACCGCGGACATCGACCAATTCGAAACCACCGCCCGGCAGCTGGTCGCGCTGTCGTCCTGACCTCTCCTCCGAGTCCTGCCATGTCCCAGTTCCCTCCTCCGTCTCTGCTCGCCGACGACGCTGCGACACGCATCGACGCCTTGTGCACGCAGGCGATCCCGCTGCTCGGCCAGCAGATCGAAACCGGCCGCTCGCAAATGGAGTCGGCCATCGTCGCGCTCAGTCAGCGCTTCGCCAGCCTGCACGCGCGCCTGGAAAACGCCGTCAAGGCGTCGCAGCAGGCGGCCGCCGGCATGGACGGCAGCGAAGGCGTGGTCGCCATGTTCCGGCACAGCGAAGGCGAGCTCGGGCAGGTCCTGGAGGAGTTGCGCGCCGCACTGGACAAACGCGCGGCAATGGTCGCCGACGTCCTCGGCATGACCCGCTACATCGAGGCGCTGGAAACGATGTCGGCGGAGGTCGCTGCATTGGCGGCGAAGACCAACCTGCTGGCGCTCAACGCCGCGATCGAGGCGGCGCGCGCCGGCGAGAACGGCCGCGGCTTCGCCGTGGTCGCCGACGAGGTCCGCAAGTTGTCGGCACAATCGCGCGACACCGGCCGCAAGATGGGCGAGCAGGTGCACATCATCACCGCCGCGATCCAGACGCTGACGCGATCGGCGGAACAGTCGCGCGGCGAGGAGCAGAAGTTCGTCGACCGTTCGGCGGCGTCGATCGACGGCGTGCTCTCGCGCCTGCGCGACGTCACCACCGGGCTGAGTACGTCGTCCGACCTGCTGCAGAAGGAAAGCGGCGGAATCCGCGAAGAGATCGGCGACGTGCTGGTGTCGCTGCAGTTCCAGGATCGTGTCAGCCAGATCCTCTCCCACAGCCGCGACAGCCTCGACGCGCTCGTCACCGAAATCCGGGCGTACCTGGCGCGTCGCGCTTCAGATCCCGGCGCGCAGATCGACATCGACGCCTTCCTGCTCCGCATCGCCAAAGGCTACACGACGCAGGAGCAGCATCTGACGCACAACGGTCAGCTCACCACCGAGGCCGCGGACGGCGGCGACATCACCTTCTTCTGATCCACGCGGGAACCGCGCAACCATCCAGAACGCGAACGACCATGTCCAAGACCATCCTCATCGTCGACGATTCCGCCTCGCTGCGCCAGGTCGTCAACATCGCGCTCAGCAGCGCCGGCTACGAAGTGGTCGAGGCCTGCGACGGCGTCGATGCGCTGGGCAAGCTCGACGGTCGCAAGATCCATCTCATCATCAGCGACGTCAACATGCCCAACATGGACGGTATCACCCTGGTGAAGGAGATCAAGCAGAAGGCCGACTACAAGTTCACGCCGATCATCATGCTGACCACCGAAAGCCAGGACGACAAGAAGGCGCAGGGCCAGGCCGCGGGCGCACGCGCCTGGGTGGTCAAGCCCTTCCAGCCGGCGCAGATGCTGGCCGCCGTGTCCAAGCTCATCGCACCCTGAGGAGAACCGCATGGAACTGGTCGAACAACAGGCCGGTCCGATCTGCAGCGTCGCGCTGCAGGGCGACCTCGACATCTACGCCGCCGCCGAAGTGCGTGCGCGCCTGGCGACACTGATCGACCAGCATCCGGTGGTCGAGCTGCAGCTCGCCGACGTCGGCGACATCGACACCGCCGGCGTGCAGATCCTGCTCGCCGCCAAGCAGCAGGCGAGCAGCCGCGACCACATCCTCCGCCTGACCGCGCACAGCGCCACGGTGATCGAGGCGCTGGAGCTCTGCAACCTGCTCGCCTACTTCGGCGACCCGGTCGTCGAATTCGACCGTCCCGCGCGCGCACAGGAGCCGGCATGAGTTTCGAACAACAGATGCAGCAGGCGCTGCAATCGTTCATCGTCGAGGCGCAGGAACTGCTCGTCAGCATGGAGCAGGGGCTGATGGAACTCGAGGCCCAGCCCGATCCCGAGCGCGTCAATGCGCTGTTCCGCGCTGCGCACACCATCAAGGGATCCGCCGGCCTGTTCGGCCTCGACGCGATCGTGCGCTTCACCCATCATCTCGAAAGCGTGCTCGACCAGATGCGCGCGGACAAGATCGGCGTCGACTCCGACGTGGTCGCGCTTCTGTTGCAGGGCCGCGACCACCTGGCGGGATTGATCGACCAGATCGCGCAAGCCGGCGCCTGCGATGGCGCCACCGCAGAAGAGCGTGCGCTGGTCGAGCGCCTGCGCGCCGCGCTGCAAGCGACGGCGACGACTCCGCTGGTCGCCGCGGCCGCGCCCGATGCGACAGCGGCTCCGCAGGTCACGGTGCTCGCGCAGGGCGCCGCGCTGACGGCGACCTGGCACATCTCGCTGCGCTTCGGCGCCGACAGCCTGCGCAACGGCATGGACCCGCTGTCGTTCATCCGCTATCTGCGCGGCCTCGGCGAGATCGCCGGGCTCGTCACGCTGACCGACGCGCTGCCGCCGCTCGACGCCATGGACGCGGAGACCAGCTATCTCGGTTTCGAGATCAACTTCCGCAGCGACGCGACCAAGGAGGAGATCGAGGCCGTGTTCGACTTTGTGCGCGAAGACAGCCTGATCCGCATCCTGCCGGCGCACAGCCGCATCGCCGACTATGTCGAACTCGTCCGCACCTTGCCCGAGGACGACATGCGCCTCGGCGACATCCTGGTGCAGGTCGGCACGTTGACCCAGAAGGAGCTGAGCGACGCGCTCGCCAGCCAGGCGCAGGAGCAAAGCGCCGAGGGCACGCACGCCCCGCTGGGACAGGTCGTGGTCGAGCAGGGCATGACCCACCAGCACATCGTCGATGCGGCGCTGGCGAAGCAAAAGCTGGTCAAGGACAAGCGATCGCGCGACAGCCAGATGCTGCGTGTCGCCGCCGACAAGCTCGACGCCCTGATCAACCTGGTGGGCGAACTGGTCATCGCCAGCGCGGGCAACGCCCTCCACGCCCGCAACGCGGCGCAGGTGGAGGCTGCCGCGCAGGTCACCCGGCTCGTCGAGGACATCCGCGAGCGCGCGCTCAAGCTGCGCATGGTCGAGATCGGCGAGACCTTCGCCCGCTTCCAGCGCGTGGTGCGCGACGTGTCGCGCGAACTCGGCAAGGACATCGCGCTGGTGATCGAGGGTGCCGAAACCGAGATGGACAAGACGCTGGTCGAGCGCATCGCCGATCCGCTGATGCATCTGGTGCGCAACGCCATCGACCATGGCATCGAGGCGCCCGAGCTGCGCGTCGCGCGCGGCAAGCCGGCACAGGGAACGCTGCGGCTGGCCGCGTGCCACGATTCGGGCAGCATCCTGATCACCGTCGCCGACGACGGCGGCGGCCTGAACCGCGACCGCATTCTGGCCAAGGCGGTCGAGCGCGGGCTGGTCACGCCCGAACAGGCCTCGGCGATGCCCGACGCCGAGGTCTGGGCGTTGATCTTCGAGCCGGGGTTCTCCACCGCGGAGGCCGTGACCGATTTGTCCGGTCGCGGCGTCGGAATGGACGTGGTGCGACGCAACATCGAGGCCATTCGCGGGTCGATCGACATCCGCAGCAGCGCCGGCCAGGGCACCGAGATGCGGCTGCGGCTTCCGCTCACCCTGGCGATCATCGACGGCTTCCTGGTCCAGAGCGCCGGGCGCAGCTATGTCCTTCCGCTCGATGCCGTGGTCGAATGCCTCGAATATGCGCCGACCGAGCGCCGGCAGGGTTATCTCAGCCTGCGCGGCGAAGTGCTGCCGCTGCTGCATCTGCGCGATGCACTGGGCGTGCCGTCGGATCTGGAGCAGGCCGCGTCCCGGCGCCGCAACGTTGTCGTCGCCCAGGCGGCCGGGCAGCGCGCCGGGCTGGTGGTGGACGCCCTGCTCGGGGAATACCAGACGGTCATCAAGCCCCTGGGCGCACTGTTCACCCACCTCCAGGGAATCAGCGGATCGACCATTCTCGGCAACGGCGAGGTGGCGCTGATTCTCGACGTGCCGACGCTGCTGGCGCGGGTGAGCCGACACGGCATGCACCAGGCACCGCAGCTGTCGGCATGACGGACTCCAAACAAGAGAGACAACCATGTTCAAGAATCTGAAAATCGGCCGCCGCCTCGGACTGGGCTTCGGTCTGTTCGCCCTGATGTTCGTCGTCGGAACCGCGTTCGGAATCTTCCAGATGGCGCGGATCAATGCGCACACCGAAACCATCGTCTCCACCGAAGTTCGCGCGCAGCGCCTGCTTTCCGGCATCCACGAGAACTACCAGAGCACGTCCCGCCACGTTCTGACCGCGCTGCTGCAGCAGACGTACTCCGCGGCGACCAAGTCGGCGATCGAGCGCAACCGCGCGCTGACCAACGCGGCGATGAAGAAACTGGCGGGAATGTCGCTGCCGCCGGCGATGCAGCAGCGGCTGGCCCAGACACGCGCCGTGCTGGCGAGCAACCGCACCGCGTTGGCCGATGTCCAATCGCAGATGCAACAGGGCAACTTCGGCTATGCGACCAGCGAGTACCTGCAGAAGTCGGCCCCGATCGTGCGTGAACTCAACGCGGTGATGGCCGCCACGTCGGCCGAACAGGACCGCCGGATCGGTGCCCTGTACCAGGCCGGCCTGACGGACTATCACGCGGCGACCTGGCTGAGCGTGTTCGCAGGCTTCATCGCCATCGTCCTCACCTTCGCGCTGGCGGTTTCGGTCACCCGCTCGATCACGATTCCGCTGGCCAAGGCGGTGGGCGTGGCCCAGCGTGTCGCCGCAGGGGATCTCTCCGTGCGGGTGGATGCCCATTCGCGCGACGAGACCGGCCAGTTGCTGGCGGCGCTGGCCGACATGGTCCAGCACCTCACCCAAGTCATCGGCTCCGTGCGCTCCTCATCCGATCAGCTGCTGTCGGCCTCGTCGCAGGTCTCGTCGACGTCGCAGAGCCTGTCCCAGGCGTCCTCCGAACAGGCCGCATCGGTCGAGGAAACCTCCGCCACCGTCGAGCAGGCGGCCGCCTCGATCAAGCAGAACGCCGACAACGCCGCCTCCGCCGACGCGCTCTCCCAGCAGGTGCTGCAGCGCGCCAAGGACAGCAACGTCGCCGTGGGCGAGACGGCCACGGCCATGCAGTCCATCGCCGAGCGCATCTCGGTCATCGACGACATCGCCTATCAGACCAACATGCTCGCCCTCAATGCCGCCATCGAGGCCGCCCGCGCCGGCGAGCACGGCAAGGGGTTCGCCGTCGTCGCCGCCGAAGTGCGCAAGCTCGCCGAAAAGAGCCAGGCCGCGGCCAAGGAGATCGGCGAGCTGGCGGGCTCGACCGTCAAGCATGCCGAGAGTGCCCGGGACCTGCTGGCCGACCTCGTCGTCCTCAAGACCAAGAACTACGGCCTGGTGCAGGAGATCGCCGCCGCGACCGATGAACAGTCCACCGGCATGCAGCAGATCAACCAGGCCGTCGCCCAGCTCAGCGGAGTCACCCAGCAGAACGCCTCCGCGTCCGAGCAACTCGCCGCCACCGCTGAGGAAATGAACGCCCAGGCGACGACGCTGCAGGACCTGATCGGGCAGTTCCGCGTCGACGATCAGGCCCCGGCCCCGAACCCGGCCGGCGTCGAGCGCACCGCGTCCTCGCCGCGCGGAATCGCAGCCCGCCCGGCGCCGGTCGGCGCGGCGGCCGGCGACTTCGTGAAATTCTGACCTTCTGGAGAGACCCATGACGAACGCGATCGCCCAATCTGCCCGCGTTCCGGCCGCGGCGCAGCTGCCGCCTGCCGGTGAAGCCCCTCCCGGGCAGTACCTGACGTTCTCGCTGCAAGGCGAAGTCTATGGCCTCGACATCCTGCGGGTCCGCGAGATCCTCGGGTACACCCAGCCGACCAGCGTGCCCATGATGCCGGCCTTCGTGCACGGGGTCATCAACCTGCGCGGCAATGTCGTTCCGGTGATCGATCTGGCGCAGCGCTTCGGCCGCAACGCCACCGAACTGCGGCCGCGCACCTGCATCGTGATTCTCGAGGTCGACACCGACCAGGGCGCGCTGTCCATCGGCATCCTGGTCGATGCGGTCAATGCGGTGCTGGACGTCGGGCCCGGCGACATCGAGCCGCCGCCGACATTCGGTACCGGCCTGCGGCAGGACTTCATCCGCGGCATGGCGCGCACCGACTCCGGATTCATCATCCTGCTCGACGTCGCCCGGGTGCTCTCGGTCGACGACATGGCGGCCATGGCACGCGTCGGGAGCCCCGGCGCCTGAGCGCCGCGTCCGCGTCGCGACCAGGCGGTCCCGCCGGACCGCTTCGACCGCTTCCTGTTCCGAATCCGCACGCCATGAGCAGCCTGACCGAGTCCGAGATGTCGGCGTTCAGCCGGCTGATGATCGACGCCGCCGGCATCACCCTGGCCGCCTCGAAGAAGGCGCTGGTCGAAGGCCGCCTGTCCAAGCGGCTGCAGGCGCTCGGCCTGACCAGCTTCACCGCCTATCTGCAGCACATCCGCGGCGACGCCACCGAACGCCAACGCGCCATCGACCTGCTCACGACCAACGAAACGTACTTCTTCCGCGAGCCGCAGCACTTCGCCTATCTCGCCGAGCGCATCGCCGCAGTGCAGCCGCCCGGCCAGCCGCTGCGGGTGTGGAGCGCCGCGTGCTCGAGCGGCGAGGAGCCGTACAGCATCGCGATGGTGCTGGCCGAGCGCCTTGGGCAGCGGCCGTGGCACATCGTCGCCTCGGACATTTCCAGCCGCGTGATCGACCTGGCGCGCAACGCGGTCTACCCGATGGAGCGCGCCGAGCGCATTCCGCCCGCCTACCTCAAGGCCCACTGTCTCAAGGGCACGGGTGCCCACGCCGGAAAATTCGCCGTCGCCCCGCAGCTTCGCGAGCGGGTCGAATTCCGGATGGTCAACCTCAACGCGCCGCTGCCCGACCTGGGCGGCGTTTTCGACCTGATCGTGCTGCGCAACGTGATGATCTATTTCGACGGCGATACCAAGCGCGCGGTCTGCCGCCGGCTGGTCGACATGCTGCGGCCGGCCGGGCACCTGTTCGTCGGACACTCCGAATCGCTCAGCGGCCTCGACGTGCCGCTGACGATGGTGCAGCCCGCGGTGTACCGCAAGGACGCCTGATGCTCTCGTCCGCCGTGAGCGCAGCCGCCGAAGACGGCGTGCTGGAGGTCTTCCTCCAGCCCGGCGAGTTCCACTTCGGCGAGGGGCGCACACGGCTGCGCACGCTGCTCGGATCGTGCGTCGCGATCTCGGTCTGGCATCCGCGCCTGAAGATCGGCGGGCTGTGCCATTACATGCTCCCCGGCCGGGGAGCGCACCACGGCGCGCATCGCGCGCTCGACGGCCGCTATGCCGACGAGGCGATGTTGCTGTTCGCACGCGAAATGCGCGCCGCCGGAACGACGCCGCGCGAATACGAGGCCAAGCTGTTCGGCGGCGGGCGCATGTTCGCCAGCGGCTGCGAGGGCTGCCGGTCGGGCATGGACGTGCCGAACCGCAACGTGTCGCGCGGCCGTGAACTGGTGCAGCAATACGGCCTGCGCCTGAAAGCCGAGCACCTCGGCGGCGAAGGTCACCGCAACCTGCTGTTCGAGATCTGGAGCGGCGACGCCTATCTCAAATTCTGGGGGCAGAATGCCGAGCAGTCGGCGCGCTGACGCCCCGCCACCGTTCGAGACACACCATGCTCCAAGCCAGCCGGATGGTCCGGTCCGAGAAGATCAGGGTCTTCATCGTCGACGACTCCGCCGTCGTGCGGCAGGTGCTGCAGGCCGTGCTGCTGCGCGACCCGGGAATCGACGTCATCGGCACGGCGCCCGACCCGCTGTTCGCGCTGCAGCGCATGCAGCAGGGCAACTGGCCCGACGTGCTGGTGCTCGACGTTGAAATGCCGCGCATGGACGGCATCACCTTCCTGCGCAAGCTGATGCTCGAACATCCGCTGCCGGTGGTGATCTGCTCGACCCTGACCGAGAAGGGCGCGCAGATCACCCTCGACGCGCTCGCCAGCGGCGCCGTCAGCGTGGTCACCAAGCCGCGTGTGGGGCTGAAGGACTTCCTGATCGCGCAGACCGAAGACCTCATCCGCACGGTCAAGGCTGCGGCGCGCGCCAACACCGCCAGCCTCGCCGCGCCGCGCCGGCCGGCACCGGCCGCCGCAGCGGCGGGTGAGCCGGCGCCGCGCGGCGTCGTGCGGCCGCTGCCGCACGTGCTGGTCGACACCACCGAGAAGATCATCGCGATGGGAATGTCCACCGGTGGGACCGTCGCGCTCGAACGGGTGCTGACGCAGTTGCCGCGCACTCTGCCCGGAATCGCCGTGGTGCAGCACATGCCGGAGAAGTTCACCGCCGCCTTCGCCGAACGGCTCGACTCGATCTGCGCCCTCGATGTGCGCGAGGCGCGCGACGGCGACCGGCTCATTCCCGGCGTGGTGCTGATCGCGCCCGGCGGACGGCACATGCAGGTCCGCCGCAGCGGCGCGCAGTACCACGTCGACGTGCGCGACGGCCCGCCGGTCAACCGCCACCGTCCCTCGGTCGACGTGCTGTTCCGCTCGGTCGCGCAATGCGCCGGGCGCAACGCGCTCGGCATCATCCTGACCGGGATGGGCGACGACGGCGCACGGGGCATCAAGGACATGCACGACGCCGGCGCCCGCACGGTCGCGCAGGACGAAGCCAGTTGCGTGGTGTACGGCATGCCCAAGGAAGCGGTGAAGCTCGGCGGCATCGATGCCAGCCTGGCGCTCGACGACATACCGTCTACCATGGTGGACTACGGTCGGCAGTAGGGCAGGCATCATGAACACGCATCGATTCGGAAAGGCGTCGCGGGCCGCCGCGCTTGCGCTGTTGCTGTGCGGCGCGGTCTCCGCCGCCGGCCTGGCGCAGGGCGCAGGCACGGGTCGCTCCGGCGAGCGGACGCAGGGGGCGGGCGCCGCCAGCCCCCGATCGCACCGTCGCGCGTTGGTGCGCTTTCCGCCCATCGTGAAACGCGCGACGCTGGCCACCATGCGGAGGCACCTGCAGGGCCTTGCCGAGATCCAGCAGGCGATGGCCGCGGGCGACCTGGAAACAGCGGCGCGCATCGCCACGATGAAGCTGGGCATGTCGTCGATGCACGGTGGCCAGGCCCGACAGGAGGCGCGCTTCATGCCTCCGGCGATGCGCGCGCTCGGGATGCGCTTGCACCGGCAGGCCGGTGCCTTCGCGCTGGCGGCGCAAGATGCCGCAGCGACCGGGGACGTGCGCAAGGCCCAGGTCGTGCTGGGGCAGATGATGCAGACCTGCGTGGCGTGCCATGCCGCGTACCGCCTGAATTAGCAGGTGGTGGTGCCGCCGTTCGCGGCGGCGGCCGCGCGCCCGGCTTGCGCGCGGCGTCAGCGTATGGCGTTGTGCATGAAGGCCCAGACCACGACCGCGGTCATCGCCACCACGTACACGCGCAGCCCCCAGAACACGGCTTGCTGGCGCGCCGACAGGCGCACGCGGGTCACCTCGGCCATCGGCTGGTCCCAGCCCTCGTCGGCAATCAGGCGATGCACGGCGTCGTGGTCGAAATCACGCAGGTGCTTCATGTTCAGCCTCCAAACGCGTGGGGGAAAAGCGTGGCGACGCCGTACAGGCCGTTGCAGGCGATCAGCGCGAGCATGATGGCGATCGACGCCGCGTTGCGCGCGGGCGAGTTCACGTGATTGCCCATCAGTTCGCGGTCGTTGAGCAGCATGAGCAGAAACAGCATGGCCGCGGGCATGAACACCGTGGCGATGACCTGGACGCTCAGGTTCAGGAAGCCTAGGTCGAGCCCGGGAAGCATGACCACCGCGGCGGCGACCGCGGTGCCGAGGATCGCCGGCAGGTAAAACCCCAGTGCTTCGCGCGGCGCGGCGTTGATCGAGCGCTCGATGCCGAAGGCCTCGCCCACCGCCCAGGCGCTGCTGGCGGTGATCACGATGGAGGCGATCAGCCCGGCCTCCATCAACCCGAGCGCGAACAGGGCCATGGTGCCGTCGCCGAGCTTGGCGCGCAGCGCGTGCAGGATCACGTCGGCGTCGAGTCCCTGCGCGTTCGGGATGCCCTTGAGCGTTTGCGCCGACAGCACGATCAGCGCGATCGCCACCACCACCATGCCGATCACGCCCAGCATCAGGTCGCGCCGCCCGGCGCGGATGTCCTGCGGCAGCAATCCCTTGTCGACCACGCACGACTGCTGGAAGAACAGCTGCCACGGCGCGATGGTGGTGCCGATGTTGGCCGAGATCAGCACCAGGAAGGTGATGGACAGCACACCGCCCGGGACCATCCAGCCGTGGCCGACGAAGGCGCGCGCCACGCCGTGCCAGTCCGGGTGGGCCATCAAGGCCAGCGGAACGAAAATCAGGTTCAGCGCTGCGATGAACAGCGAAATGCGCTCCCAGGTCCAATAGCGCAGCACGACCAGCGCGTAGGTGACGAACAGCAGCGCTCCCGGCACGGTCAGCCATGCCGGCATGCCGAGCGCCTGCCCGCCGAGGCGGATGCCGACGAACTCGGTCATCAGGGTCAGCACGTTGGCCACGATCAGGTCGACCAGCGAGAACCAGCCCCAGAACGCGCCGTAGCGCTTCCAGATCAGCTCGGCGTGGCCGCGGCGTGTCACCGCGCCCAGGCGCACGGTCATTTCCTGCACGATGTAGGCGACGATTCCCAGCACGATCATCGTCGGCAGGAAGACGCCGAGCCCGTAGGTGGCCCCGGTCTGGGTGTAGGTGACCACGCCGCCGGCGTCGTTGTCGCCGAGCATGACGAGCACGCCCGGACCGATCAGCGCCAGCCCCAGCGCCAGGCGGCCTTTCCAGTCGGTGGCGTTGCGGCGCAACTCGGCCAGGTGCATGCGGTCGCGCAGCCGATGTTCCAGCGCGTCGGGCAGTTCCGGGCACTCGGGGCAGGGGGGGCGCAGGCCGAGGGCGTGGGCTTGCTGGGTCATGAGCGGCCTCCGCACAGCAGCGCGCAGCGCGCGGGAATCGTCTCGTAGCTCGTGTACAGCAGCATGATGTCCTCCTTGCGTGCGCGCACGGCGCGCACGCACGCGCACGCAAGGCGCGCATGGTTCGACGAACGGAGGTGGACTTGGGGCTTGCTTCGGCGGCTCGCCCGTGCGCCACCACCAGCCTTCCCAGGCTGGCGATGGCTGGACTGTGACAGTCAGCGCTCGCGGGCCTGGTTCAGGCGCTCAGCGAAGATCGACTAGGGTCACAGTCCATGGTGTTGGGGTTGGCCCGGATGGGCAAAACAGAAAACCTTCGCAGCTTAGACGTTGCGTGCCACGCCGTCAACGTCCGTCGCGCGGGCGCTGTGATTCCGTCGCAACGGTCTGGTCAGCCGCCGCGACGCGAGTCAGTGCGCCGGCGCCAGCACGGCACGCACGGCGTCGAACAGCCGCATCTTGCCCACCGCGTCCGCCTGGTCGTAGATCCGGCGCACACGACCTTCGGGGTCGACGACCATCATCACGTCCTCGTGGGTGATGTCGTAGTCGACGTGGGCCTTGTCGGCCAGCGGGTTGGCGACGATCGGCTGCGGATCGCTGCCGGCGACCGCCAGCGCCGCCGTGGCCTGGTCGCCGGCAGGTCCCGCATCGACCACCTTGCGGTAGTCGACGTGGTAGCCCGTGGTGACGACGCGTCGGATCTGCGCGGGGGTCCCGGTCAGATACTGCCAGTGCGGACTCGCCGGATCCCAGCCGTATTCGGAGAGGAAGGCGCGCATCTGGCGCGGGCCGGTTCCGCCGGGGTCCACGTCGAATGCGACCACGTCGACGCGGCCGGCAAGCGGCGTGGTCGCCAGCATGTTCTCGAATCCGACCAGGTGCGCGGCGACAACCGGGCAGAACGTCGTGCAGTACGGGAACAGAAAGGTCACGACTTGCACCTTGCCGCGAAAGCGTGTCGACGCCACCTTGTCGCCGTTCTGATTGATCAGGCCGCGGTAGTGCGGGGCGTCGAACAGCACCGGAAGCGCTGCGCGCGTCGGCGCGGCGTGGCGGCCGAGGATCCAGCCGGAAGCTCCGGCGATGGCCACGGCCAGCGCCACGGCCATGCCCAGCGTCGCCATCCGGCCGCGGCCTGCGGAGCGCGTCGGCATCTGTTGCTTCAACCCATCCCCCCGGTGCGCCGGGCATGGCCGGCGCCGCGTGCATCGTAGGGCAGAGCCGGGCACGCGATGGTTTCAGGATGTGCCGCCGCGCGCGCCCGCGTGGTGCCGCGCCTCGTCGGCCAGCGGCAGCAGGTAGCTCTGCTCGCCGCGGCCCCACGCCGGAGTCGCCCAGTCGAGCATCACGGAAAAGTCTTCGGCGCGCTGCGCAAGCACGGTCAGCGTCGCATTGGCGCTGCAGCAGCCGCCGGCCACGTCGGGCGTCTGGCAGCCGACGGTTCCCTCCTGCGCGCGGACCGTGCACGTCAATCCGGGCCAGTCGGAACGCACCCCGGCCAGTTGCAGACCGGCGCCCAGGCGCACGTTCCAGCTCAACGGAACGACCTGCGGGTTCGTCGCCGTGGGCGGTGCCGCGTTGCGGAACACGACGCGGATGTCGAATGGCTGCCGCACGCGCGGCTCGGAGGGCCAATGCAGCGCGCCGACGAAGACCCGTCCGAAGTGAATGAAGTGGAACACGTGCGTCGGCAGCGCCTCGACGTCGGCAGCGACGTCGACCACGCCCGCCGATTCCGACAGCGGAACCGCGTCCGGAAGCGAAGCCTGGAAGCGCACGCTGCGTGCCTGCAGCGGTGCCAAGTCGCCCAGGGCGCATTGAATCGGGAGGGTTCCGCCCCCGCTGCAGAAACTCAGGCTGGGCTCGTCGAGTTCGACCGACATCAGCGGCTGTGCGGTGAATGTCTCGCGCACCGTGGCACCGCGCAGCGTCGAAGGGCCCAGATTGCGCACCTGCAGGGTGGTCTCGGTGATCGGCCGCCCCGAGCCGTTGAAGATCGGGGTCGGCTCCGGGCTCTGCACGACCTCCACGTCGGCCTGCGGCTGCAGCCCGAACGTGAACACGTCGGGCTCGATCGTGTAGCTGCCTTCAGCCGACAGTTTCAGGGTGGCGTCGCCGCGGCCGTTCGGATCGGTGCGAACGAGCAGGCGCAGGTCGTAGGTTTCGCCCACGGCTTGATGCACCGCGCACAGCGCCTCGCGCGTCGTCGGATCGACGCTGCATTGCGCTCCGGGGCTGTCGCTGCCGGCCTCGACGATCGCCGCCGGTCCGGGCGTGAACGCGTAGTGCGTCACGCCGACGCAGCCGTCTTCGTTGGCGCTGCGGAGCACGCAGATGTGGTGGATGATGAGCGCAGTGTCGGTTCCCGGAACCAGCGTGGCGGCGCTGCGCGCTCCCTGCCGCGCGCCACCGGCGCGGGGTGTCGGCGCCACCTGATGCACCGAAACGACGCGTACCTGCATGGTCGCTGCGTCCTGCGCGGCGCCGCGTTGCGGCCCTGTGCCCGCGGCGCCGGCGCCCGGCGCCAGCGCGAGGCCGTGCAGAAGCAGTCCGGCTCCGTACTGCACCCAGCGTGTCGTGTCCATGGTCGTGCCCTCTGTTGCCCATGCCCCTTGGGGTCCGGCGGAGCGGCAGAAGTTCCCGCGGTGCGCGGCGCGCCTCGTTGCGTAGGCGCGCAGGCCACGCCTTCTCAGCGCTTGCGCACGAACAGGGTGTGCAGGCTGCGGCCGCAGGCGCCGGCGCTGTCGAACACGGTGGTGTGCGCGGTGCCCACGCCGCTGGAATCGATCACGCTTCGGGCGTCGATCCCGACCCAGTCGCCCTGTGGTTCGCGGTGCAGGCTGAGTTGCAGGTCGATCGGCACGAAACTCCAGTCGCGCAGCGGCAGTTCGGCGCTCACGCCGTTGGCCGAGTCGAGCACGATCAGCAGCCGCTCGAGCGCATCGCTGGGCGCGTCGGGCAGCAGCGGGATCCGCGGCCGCGCCCACAGCGTGGCTGGGCCCAGGTCATCGAACGCGCCTTGCACGAAACGCCACTCCAGCGCGTGCGCGTAGGGGAAATGCTCGATTCCGGGGAACATGCGGGTCGGCTGCGCGTCGGGCAGCTGCGGCACGCTGAATGCGTCCGAGATGCGCGGGGCGCAGTCCGGTTCGCGGCGTGCCCGCCACGCGCGCGCGAGCAGCGCATCGCGTCCGTCGGCGCGCAGCGTGGCTTCGAGGAGTTCGATGCGGCGTCCGGCGCGCAGCTGGCGCACCGCGATCGTGCACGGGGCCAGCGGGACCGGGCCGAGGAATTCGACGCTGAGCCGTACCAGCGCCGGCGCGTCGTCGCCGCCGAAGGCGCGCAGAGCGTGCGCGAGCAGCGCGATCGGAGGGCCCCCGTGCAGCAGCGCGGGGTCCCACGGCCCGACCGCAGCTTCGGTCGGGCGGTAGGCGTCGGTGTCGATGCGGTGGTAGAAGGCGTCCATGCCGTGGCATGGTAAGCGCAGCGGTCGCGGCACGCCGCGACCGCTGCGGCGCGCCGTCTCAGGCCCGGCGCGCCCAGGGACCGAGGCTGAACTGCTCCAGCGCGCACAGCCTGCGTTCGAAGCTGGCCGAGGCGAGCAACGACGGCTGAATCAGGCCGAAGCGGACCGCCTGCGCGTATTGCGTGCGCACCCAGTCGAACGAAAGGTGGGCGGGAACGGCCACGGCGCCTTGCCGTGCGCCGGCCGACGCGCGGCGGCTCACCACAGTGCTCCGCCGCGCGACGCGAAGCCGTGCGCCGGCGCCTGGGTCTGGAACAGTCCTTCGTTGGCCGTGCGGTGCTCGAGTTCCTCGATGCGGTGCTCGAGATCGGCCACGTCGACCGCCTGGGCCAGGTACTTCTCGTCGAGGACTTCCTCGGCGTCGCGCTCGGACACCAGGGCGCGCAGGAATCGAATCAGGGTGGTCATGATGTTCTCCCTCGTGAGGAGGTTTACTGTCAGGGTTAACCCTAATATAGGACGATCCTGGCTTTTTTGCATCCCCTCCTTGCGTCGGTGTTGCGTTGCAGCATCAGGCGACGAGCCGCTCGACGATGGTGACGTTGGCCATGCCCCCGCCTTCGCACATGGTCTGCAGGCCGTAGCGCGCCCCGCGGCGCCGCAGTGCGTGCACCAAGGTGGCCATCAATCGGGTTCCCGACGCGCCCAGCGGATGGCCGAGGGCGATCGCGCCGCCGTGCACGTTGACGCGCTCGGGATCGGCGCCGAGCGCGCGCAGCCAGGCCAGCGGCACGCTGGCGAACGCCTCGTTGACTTCGAACAGGTCGACGTCGCCGATGCGCAGTCCGGCACGAGCCAGGGCACGTTCGGTGGCGCGCAGCGGCGCGTCGAGCATGATCACCGGGTCGCCGCCATACACGCTCATGTGGTGGATGCGCGCCAGGGGCGCGACCCCCAGCGCGCGCAGCCCGGCCTCGTTGACCACCACCACGCCCGAGGCGCCGTCGCAGATCTGGCTGGCGTTGGCCGCGGTCACCAGCCCGCCTTCGCGCAGGGGCTGGACTTGCGCGATCGCGTCGAGGCTGGCGTCGGTGCGCACGCCTTCGTCGCTGGCGTGTCGTGCGCCCAGCGGCGCCGCGTCGCCGCGCCGCCAGACCGGCAGCGGAACGATCTCCGCGTCGAACGCGCCGCAGGCGGCCGCGGCCGCGGCGCGCTGGTGGCTGCGCAGCGCGAAGGCGTCCATCTCGGCGCGGGTGATGCCGTGGCGCTCGGCGATGCGCTCGGCGCCGACGAACTGGCTGAACCGCGCGCCGTCGTAGCGCCGCGCCAGTTCGGGCGATCGGTAACTGCCCAGGCCATGCGCTTCGGCCAGCGACGCGGGCGTGAACATCGGTACCCGGCTCATCGACTCGACGCCGCCGGCGATGACCACGTCCATCGTTCCGCACAGGACGGCCTGGGCGGCGAAGTGCAGCGCTTGCTGCGACGAGCCGCACTGGCGGTCGACCGTGGTCGCGGGAACCGACTCGGGAAGCGTCGACGCCAGCACGGCGTTGCGCGCGATGTTGGTCGACTGCTCGCCGGCCTGGCCGACGCAGCCGAGGATGACGTCGTCGACGCGCTGCGGGTCGACCCCGCTGCGCTGCACCAGCGCGTCGATCAGCGCTGCGGCCAGGTCGACCGGGTGCCATCCCGACAGGTTGCCGTTGCGGCGACCGCCGGCGGTACGCACCGCGGCCACGATGTAGGCTTCGGACATGCTCTTGCGCTCCACGGCGCCGGCACACCGCCGGCCGGGCCGATCGTAGCGTTCGCCTGCAGTCAATGCAGCGGTTCGCGCGGCGGGTCTCGCGCGTCGCGCGCGGCGGTTCGCGCCAGCGCGTCGAGCGCTTCGCCGAGACGGCGCGCCAGATCGCGCAGACTTTGCACGCCGGGCGCGGCCCGGCGTGGCCTGCGCCGCGCGGCAGGGTGGGCAAGGCGATCACGAGGCGGCATCGCGGAGCAACTCGGTTTGGGCGGATGCATCGATTGGGCGCGTTCGGCGACGTCGTGGCAAGGTCCGCCGAGGCCCGGACTTGACCGCGCGCGGCCGCGCCGATCGCGGCCATCGCGCTGAGTGCGCATTCGGCGCGCGCCGCCAAAACGATCAGGCACCCGGGAACGAGACCCTGACGGTGCCTGATGCGCGGGCTTCATGGGCGAAGCCGGATCACGGCGCGCGGCCGTGTCGCTGGGGAAGGTTCAGGTGACGCGTTCCAATATGACCTCCTGGGCGAACCGGGTACGGTTCCAATCTACGCCAGCGCGCGGACGCGAGCAAGGTGCCGCGACGCGGGCGTGCGGCGCGCTTGCGCTGGATCAAACTCAGCGCACGCTGCGACGCACGGCCAGCCGCGCCAACCCCTTGCGCACGCCGGTATGGCCATCGTCGTTCGGGTCGCCGACCGCGTACGCGTGGCAGCCGCGCATCGCGCTGCCGCTCGGGCGCTGGTGCGGCGGCAGGTCCACGTTGGCGCACCAGACTTCGTTGCCCAGGCGTTTGCGGTGCCGGCAGCCGATGCACGACGGGCTGCTGCTGTACAACTGGTACCGCGCGTGCGCCGTCGGCGCGTCGGGGTCCCCCGGGCCGAGGTCGGTCAGCGGTCGATCGCGGTCGGATCGGGTCGGTTTGCTCACGGCGGGTCTCGCTCTTCTGTTCTTGCCATCCTGGCGCGCATTATGGCGCAACGCGGGGCGCTCGGCGCCAACGTTCAGGGAAAAGCCGGGATGTCCGGCTCGGTGCCTTGGGGGCTGACTTGCGGGAACAGCGCCGCGATGCGCTGCACGATCGCGTCGCAGCGCGCCTTGGGCACGTCGACCATCATGAGCAGCGCGCCGCGCTCGATGGCGTCGGCGTACGGCGCCAGGCGCCGGCTGTCGACGCTGACGCCGATCATCGCGCTGAGCCACGCGCCCAGGGTGCCTCCGGCCAGCGCCAGAGCCGGAACCAGCGCGCCGGCCGAGACGACCGCGCCCCCTGGAACCGCGACGGCGACCAGTCCGGCCAAAGTTCCGGTGGCGCCGCCGAGGCCGATGCCGCGCTCGACCGCCGGGATCAGATCGGACTTCTGCGCCAGTCCGGCCTCGGGCAGATTGCCCAGCGGGGTGCCTTCGCGCGCCACGACGTGGATGTTGCGCTCCTCGATCCGATCGAGCAGCAGGGCGTCGACGATCGCGTGCGCGAGGTCGACATCGGGGACCAGGAAATACAGGCGTCGCATCGCGCTCTCCTCGCTCGCCGCGGCGCCGCGCAGGCCCGCGCCGCCTATTCCACACCAGTTCAGGGACCCTGCGCGCGTCATGGGCTTGATGCGCCGCGCCGGGGTTCAGGCAACCGACGCCAGCGCCTTGCGCAAGGTGTCGACGATCTGGTCGATCTGCCCGCGCTCGATGATCAGCGGCGGCGACAGCGCGATGGTGTCTCCGGTGTAACGCAGCAGGACGCCGAGTTCGTAGCATGTGACGAACACGTCGAACGCGCGTTGGCCGGCGGCCCCGGGGCGCGCCATCAGTTCGATCCCGGCGACCAGGCCGAGGTTGCGGATGTCGCGCACGTGCGCGGCGTCGCGCAGGCTGTGCACGGCATCCTCCCAGTAGCGGTCCAGGCCCTCGCGCCGGGCCCGCGTGAGCAGTCCGTCGCGCGCATACAGCTTTTGCGCCGCCACCGCGGCCGCGCTGGCCAGCGGATGGCCCGAGTAGGTGTAGCCGTGGAAGAACTCGACTGCGCCGCCGGGGGCGCCGTGCACGATCGCGTCGTGGATGGACTCGCGCACGAGCACCGCGCCCATCGGCGCGGCGGCGTTGTTCACGGCCTTGGCCGTGGTGATGATGTCCGGGATCACGTTGAAATACTGCGCCGCGAACGGCGTGCCGAGGCGCCCGAAGCCGGTGATGACCTCGTCGAAGATCAGCACGATGCCGTGGCGGTCGCAGATCGTGCGCAGCCGCTCGAGGTACCCCTGCGGCGGGATCAGCACGCCGGTGGAGCCGGCCATCGGCTCGACGATCACCGCCGCGATGTTGCTCGCGTCGTGCAGCGTGACCAGGCGTTCGAGGTCGTCGGCCAGGTGCGCGCCCCAGACCGGCTGGCCGCGCGAGAACGCCTGGTGCTCGAGATCGTGGGTGTGCGGCAGGTGGTCAACGTTGGGCAGCAGGCTGCCGTGGAACACCTTGCGGTTGGCCGGCATGCCGCCGACCGAAATGCCGCCGAAGCCGACGCCGTGGTAGCCGCGCTCGCGTCCGATCAGCAGCGTGCGCGTGCCCTCGCCGCGCGCGCGGTGATAGGCCAGCGCAATCTTCAGCGCCGTGTCGACCGACTCCGATCCCGAATTCGTGAAGAACACCTTGCGCAGGTCGGCCGGGGCGATCTGCGCCAGCATCGCGGCGGCCTCGAACTGCCGCGGATGGCCCATCTGGAACGGCGGCGCGTAGTCCATTTCCTGCATCTGCTGCATCATCGCCGCGTGGATCTCGTCGCGCCCGTGCCCGGCGTTGACGCACCACAGTCCGGCGACGCCGTCGAGAATCGTGCGCCCGTCGTGGCTGCGGTAGTACATGCCCTTGGCGCCGACGAGCAGGCGCGGAGCGGCCTTGAACTGTCGGTTCGCGGTGAACGGCATCCACAGGGCGTCGAGTTGGTGCGCGTCGAGATCGTGCATCGCGGGGGACTCCAACGTGTGCGGAGCGCGCGGCGGGATGCGGCGCGCTCCGCGCATTGTGCGATCAGGCCCCGGCAGTTCCAAGTGCCATGAGGCGCAGCGGCCACGGTACCGGATTGTTAGCATCGTCGGCGAAGCGGAGCCGTTGCGGCGCCGCGCAGCGACGAAAGGTTTGACATGGCGCTGGGCCTGTACATCATCGGCGACGAAATCCTCTCGGGCAAGCGCCAGGACCGGCATTTCGCGAAAGTGCAGGAGCTGCTCGCGGCGCGCGGCGTGCAGTTGCACTGGGTGCAGTATCTGGCCGACGATCCCGCTCTGTTGCAACAGGCGTTTCGCGCCAGTTTCGCGCGCGGCGACGACGCGCTGAGCTGCGGAGGCATCGGCGCCACGCCCGACGACCATACGCGGCAAAGCGCCGCGGCGGCGCTCGATCTGCCGCTGCGGCTGCATCCGCAGGCGCGCGCGCTGATCGAGCAGCGCGTCGCAGCGGCCGGTCTGGGCGATCCGGCCAGCGCAGCCAACCTGCAGCGACTGCATATGGGCATGTTTCCCCAGGGCGCCGAGATCGTGCCGAATCCGTACAACCAGATTCCAGGTTTCTCGATCCGCGGTCACTATTTCGTTCCGGGTTTCCCGGTGATGGCGTGGCCGATGCTCGAGTGGGTGCTCGACGGCCCGCTGCGCGCGCTGCACCGCGTCGGCCGCTATCTCGAGCGCGCGTGCATCGTCGCCGGTGCGATGGAATCGGACCTGACGCCGTTGATGGAGCGCGTCGAGCAGGCGCATCCGCACGTCAAGGTGTTCAGCCTGCCCAGCGTCGACCATGCCGAGTGGGGGCGCCACATCGAACTCGGCGTGAAGGGCGAACCGGAACGCGTCGAATCGGCCTTCGCGATGCTGCGCCAGGGATTGCGCGAACTGGCAGCCGAAGTGCGCACCGAAACGGTGCGACGACTTTGAGCGGCGCACCGCCGAGGTGCGTTCCTTCCCTCCGGCGGTGCGCGCAAAGCCGCGCCGACGGCGCGTCGGGCGTGCTCGGCGTGCGCAAATTTCGCCGGGCGTGGCATGGTTTCTGCTAGATTTTCGCCAAGGCCCGGGAATGCCCCTGTCGTGTCGTGCGGTCCGCCGACCGCCGGGGCTGCCGCGCGCACCGTCCGTTTCCAATCCGATCCCGCCAATGGAGAAATTGCATGACCAAGAGCGTTGATGACGTGATGAACATGGTGAAGGAAAACGACGTCAAGTTCGTCGACTTCCGCTTCACCGATACCCGCGGCAAGGAGCAGCACGTGACCGTTCCGGTGTCGGCCTTCGACGCCGAGAAGTTCAGCGAAGGCCACGCGTTCGACGGCTCGTCGATCGCCGGCTGGAAGGGAATCGAAGCCTCCGACATGCTGCTGATGCCCGATCCGGGCACCGCGAACATCGATCCGTTCATGGAGGAGACCACGCTGCTGCTGACCTGCGACGTGCTCGAACCCGGCGACGGCAAGCCGTACGACCGCGATCCGCGCTCGATCGCG
>JAJZHS010000091.1 GCA_021798395.1 Pseudomonadota bacterium | reverse complement strand
CCAGTCGGCGCCGCGGTAGCGCACGCGCGCGCGCCCGTCGGCGTCCCACGCCGCGACCTCGACGGTCTGGCCGACGTCCATGTGCAGGTTGGCGTCGCCGGACGCACGGGCCCCGCGTGCGCGGCGCAGGTACAGCACGCCGACCAGTCCGGCGCCGACCACCGCGGCGACGATCAGCTGCGCCGGAACCGGCAGGCCGAGGTGCGCGGCCAGCGCGCCGGCCGTGGCGCCGACGGCGAGCATCAGCAGGTCGAAGGTGCCGACCGCGAGCTCGAGCGCGACGAGCGCGGCGGCGGCGATCCACCACAGGGTCGGATGACTCAGCACGGTAAGCTCGGCACGTCAAGGGCCTCGGATGGGTTGCGGGCGGGCGTCTGCACTGCAAGCATATACGCGCGCCGCGCACGGTGCCGCGCCGCGGGGGCGAACCTTTGATTCCACCCCGCCGGATTCAGGTCGGCGTCGGGCAAATTGCCTACACTGCGCGGCGGGCTCGAACCGCGGGCCGCCCTTTTTCTGCTGGAGCCGTCGATGCGCTTCTCCTTCCCGATCGTCATCATCGACGAGGACTTCCGCTCCGAGAACAACTCGGGGCTGGGGATCCGCGCGCTCGCCGCCGCCATCGAGGCCGAGGGCACCGAAGTGCTCGGCGTGACCAGTTTCGGCGATCTCGCCAGCTTCGCCCAGCAGCAGTCGCGCGCCAGCGCGTTCATATTGTCGATCGACGACGAGGAGTTCGCCGCCGCGGCCGACGGCGGCGAGGTGCCGGTGCTGAGCAGCCTGCGCCAGTTCATCGCCGAGATTCGCTTCCGCAATGCCGAGATCCCGATCTACCTGTACGGCGAGACTCGGACCTCGAGGCACATCCCGAACGACATCCTGCGCGAGCTTCACGGCTTCATCCACATGTTCGAGGACACGCCCGAATTCGTCGCCCGGCACATCATCCGCGAGGCGCGCGCCTACCTCGATTCGCTGGCGCCGCCGTTTTTCCGCGCACTGGTCGGCTACGCCGCCGACGGCTCGTATTCCTGGCACTGTCCGGGGCATTCCGGCGGCGTGGCGTTCCTGAAAAGCCCGGTCGGTCAGATGTTCCATCAGTTCTTCGGCGAGAACTTGCTGCGCGCCGACGTCTGCAACGCCGTTGACGAACTCGGCCAGCTGCTCGACCACACCGGTCCGGTGGCCGCGTCCGAGCGCAACGCGGCGCGGATCTTCCACGCCGACCACCTGTTCTTCGTCACCAACGGCACGTCGACCTCGAACAAGATGGTGTGGCACTCTGCGGTGGCGCCCGGCGACGTCGTCGTCGTCGACCGCAACTGCCACAAGAGCGTGCTGCACGCCATCATCATGACCGGCGCGCTGCCGGTGTTCCTGACGCCGACGCGCAACCACTACGGCATCATCGGGCCGATCCCGCGCGAGGCCTTCCACCCCGAGGCGATCGAGCGCAAGATCGCGGCCAACCCGCTGACCGCCCACCTGGCCGGCAAGGTCAAGCCGCGGGTGCTGACCATCACCCAGTCGACCTACGACGGGGTGCTGTACAACGTCGACGCGATCAAGCGGATGCTCGACGGCTACATCGACACCCTGCATTTCGACGAGGCGTGGCTGCCGCACGCCACCTTCCACCCGTTCTACGCCGGCATGCACGCCATCGGCGAAGGCCGCCCGCGCACCCGCGAGGCGCTGGTGTTCGCCACCCAGTCGACGCACAAGCTGCTTGCCGGGCTCAGCCAGGCGTCGCAGATCCTGGTGCAGGACTCGACCAGCGGCAGCTTCGACCGCGCGCGCTTCAACGAGGCCTACCTGATGCACAGCTCGACTTCGCCGCAGTACGCGATCATCGCCTCGTGCGACGTCGCCGCGGCGATGATGGAGCCTCCCGGGGGCACCGCGCTGGTCGAGGAAAGCATCGTCGAGGCGCTGAACTTCCGCCGCGCCATGCGCAAGGTTGCCGAGGACTACGGCCACGACTGGTGGTTCCAGGTCTGGGGCCCGACCGTGCTCGCGCCCGAGGACATCGGCGCGCGCGAGGACTGGATGCTCGGCGGCGACGACGACTGGCACGGGTTCGGCCAGCTCGCCGCCGGCTTCAACATGCTCGACCCGATCAAGGCCACGGTGATCACGCCGGGGCTGGACCTGCAGGGGCGCTTCGCCGCCACCGGGATTCCAGCCGCGGTGGTCACGCGCTTCCTCGCCGAGCACGGCGTGATCGTCGAGAAGACCGGGCTGTACAGTTTTTTCATCATGTTCACCATCGGCATCACCAAGGGCCGCTGGAACACCCTGGTGACCGCGCTGCAGCAGTTCAAGGACGACTACGACCGCAACCAGCCGCTGTGGCGCATCCTGCCCGAGTTCGTCGCCCGCTACCCGGTGTACGAACGCGTCGGCCTGCGCGACCTGTGCCAGCGCATCCACGCCGCGTACCAGGCCAACGACGTGGCGCGTCTGACGACCGAGATGTACCTGTCGAACCTGCAGCCGGCGATGACGCCGACCGAGGCCTACGCGCGCATGGCGCACCGCGACATCGAGCGTGTCGACATCGATCAGCTCGAGGGACGCATCACGACTTCGCTGCTGACGCCGTACCCGCCGGGAATTCCGCTGCTGATTCCGGGCGAGCGCTTCAACGCGCAGATCGTGCAGTACCTGAAGTTCGCGCGGGACTTCAACCGCCAGTTCCCCGGGTTCGCCACCGACATCCACGGCCTGATCGAGGACGAGGTCGAAGGCAGGCCGCGCTACAGCATCGACTGCGTGCGCGGTTGAGCGCGGTGCGCGGCGGTGTTCCTAGAATCGGGGCTCGCCGATTCGAGACCGCCGTGAACCCTCTGCTCCAACGCCTGAACCCGTACCCGTTCGAGAAACTGCGCGCGCTGACCGCCGACATCAGGCCGAACCCGGCGTACGCGCCGATCAGCCTCGGAATCGGCGAACCGCAGCACCCCACTCCGCAGTTCATCCGCGACGCGCTCGCGGGCGCGCTCGACGCGCTGGCGCGCTACCCGGCCACCGTGGGCAGCGCCGAGCTGCGCGCGGCGTGCGCCGCGTGGCTGCAGCGGCGGCATCACGTCGCGATCGACCCCGCGACCCAGCTGCTGCCGGTCAACGGCTCGCGCGAGGCGCTGTTCGCACTGGCGCAAGTCGTCGTCGATCCGACGCGCGTCGGTGCCACGGTGGTCAGCCCGAACCCCTTCTACCAGATCTACGAGGGCGCCGCGCTGCTCGCCGGCGCGCGCTGCCACTTCGCGCCGGTCGACGCGTCGCGCAATTTCGCCGTCGACTGGAATGCGGTTCCCGACGCGGTATGGCGCGACACCCAGTTGCTGTACGTGTGCTCGCCGGGCAATCCGACCGGCGCGGTCATGCCGCTGGACGAGTGGCGGCGGCTGTTCGATCTGTCCGACCGCTACGGTTTCGTCATCGCCAGCGACGAGTGCTACGGCGAGATCTGGCTCGGCGACACCCCGCCGCTGGGCGGGCTGGACGCGGCCGCGCGGCTGGGCCGCGACGACTTTCGCCGCCTGATCATGTTCACGTCGCTGTCCAAACGCTCGAACGTGCCGGGGCTGCGTTCGGGATTCGTCGCCGGCGACGCCGCGTTGATCAAGCCCTTCGCCCAGTACCGCACCTACCACGGCAGCGCGATGGGCGGCGCGGTGCAGGCGGCGAGCATCGCGGCCTGGGGCGACGAGGCGCACGTGGCCGACAACCGCCGCCTGTACCGCGCCAAATTCGATCGCGTGCTGCCTCTGCTGCAACCCGTGCTCGACGTCGCGATGCCCGATGCGGGCTTCTATCTGTGGGCGGCGACACACGGCGACGACGTCGCCTTCACCCGATCCTTGCTGCAAAACTACAATTGCACGGTTCTACCCGGCAGCCTGCTGGCCCGCGAGCAGGACGGTCGCAACCCCGGTGCGCGGCGCGTGCGCCTGGCCCTGGTCGCCGGCGTCGACGCCTGTGTCGAGGCCGCGCAGCGCATCGCCGCCCACTGCGGGCGGCGTTGATCCACCGGCAGTTCCCATTCCCTATCCGAACCATGACGACACAGCTCCAGACCATCATCGACCAGGCGTGGGAACGCCGCACCGACTACAGCCCGGGCAACGCTCCGGCCGAGCTGCGCGACGCGGTGGACCACGCGCTGGCCGAACTCAACGCCGGGCGGCTGCGCGTGGCCGAGCGCATCGACGGCGACTGGGTCACCCACCAGTGGCTGAAGAAGGCCGTGCTGCTGAGTTTCCGGATGACCGACAACGCCATGATGCGCGCCGGCGAGCTGCACTTCTTCGACAAGGTCGAAACCAAGTTCAGCCGCCTGGGCGAGGAGCAGATGCGCGCCACCGGGGTGCGCGTGGTGCCTCCGGCAGTGGCGCGCCACGGCGCCTACATCGCGCCCGGCGTGGTGCTGATGCCGTCGTACGTCAACATCGGCGCCTACGTCGGCGAAGGCACCATGGTCGACACCTGGGCCACGGTCGGCTCGTGCGCGCAGATCGGGCGCAACGTGCACCTGTCGGGCGGCGTGGGCATCGGCGGCGTGCTGGAACCGGTGCAGGCCAACCCGACCATCATCGGCGACAACTGCTTCATCGGCGCGCGCTCCGAAGTCGTGGAGGGCGTGATCGTCGAGGACAACTGCGTGATCTCGATGGGCGTGTACATCGGCCAGTCGACCAAGATCTTTGATCGCAGCAGCGGCGAGGTGCTGTACGGGCGCGTCCCCGAGGGATCGGTGGTGGTGTCGGGCAACCTGCCCAGCGCCGACGGCCGCTACAGCCTGTACTGCGCGGTGATCGTCAAGCGCGTCGACGCCGGAACGCGGGCGAAGACTGCGATCAACGAACTGCTGCGCGACTGACGCGTGCCCCAGGAGCCGGCGATGTCGACCATGGAGAGGCTGTTCGCGCTGATGTCGGAAAAGCGTGCGTCGGACATCTACATCAGCCCGTATGCGCCGATCCTGGTGCGCATCAACGGCCAGGCCGTTCCGATCAACAGTCAGGTGCTCGGGCCCGACGACCCGGCGCGCTTGCTGGCCGAGGTCATCGACGGCAGCCGCATGCAGCAGCTGTACGACGAGCGCGAGCTCAACATCGCGGTGTCGCGGCCGGGTATCGGCAGCTTCCGCCTCAGCGCCTTCCTGCAACGCGGGACCGTGGCGCTGGTCGTGCGCTTCATTCCCGGCCGGATTCCGCCGCTGGCCGAACTGAACCTGCCCGGGGTGCTGGCCGACCTGGTGATGGAGCGGCACGGCCTGATCCTGATGGCCGGTTCGACCGGATCGGGCAAGAGCACGACCCTCGCGGCGATGCTCGACCATCGCAACCAGCGTGCCAGCGGCCACATCCTGACCCTCGAGGAGCCGATCGAGTATCTGTTCCGCAGCCGCAAATCGATCGTCAACCAGCGCGAAATCGGAATCGACACCACGAGCCTGGCCGTGGGCCTGAAGAACGCGTTGCGCCAGGCTCCCGACTGCATCATGATTGGCGAGATCCGCGACGCCGAGACGATGAGCGCGGCGCTGCACTACGCGCTGTCGGGCCACCTGTGCCTGGCCACGCTGCACGCGCACAACAGCAAGCATGCGCTGAACCGCATCCTGGGCTTTTTTCCGCTGGACGCGCGCGCCGCGCTGCTCACCGACCTGGCCGCGGGCCTGCGCGCAGTGGTCTCGCAGCGCCTGCTGCAGGCGCGCGCCGGCGGGCGCCTGCCGGCGGTCGAGGTGCTGCTGAACACCCAGCTGGTGCGCGAACTGATCGCCAAAGGCGAACTCGGAGCCGTGCGCGAGGCGATGGACAAGAGCATGGCCGAGGGCTCGCAGACCTTCGAACAGGCGCTGACGCAAATGGTGCGCGACGACCGCGTCAGCCGCGAAGAGGCGCTGGCCTACTCCGATTCGCCGACCGACCTGCTGTGGCGGCTGCAGAACGACTTCGCCGCGCGCAGCGCCGAGCGAGCGCCTGAGTCCGATCCCGACGAGCCGTCATTTCGCGAGATTTCGCTCGATCTGGGCCACGGCGGAGGCGCGGCGTGAGCGCTGGAGCCGAAGCCCGCGAGGAGGGCGCGCGGTCCCCCGGCTCGGCCACGCTGGCGTTGGCCGAGGCCTTGATCGCGCGCCCGTCGGTGACTCCCGATGACGCCGGCTGCCAGCAACTCATCGCGGACCGCCTGCGCCCGCTCGGTTTCGAATGCGAAACGCTGCAGGCAGGGCCCGACGGCCACGCGGTGCGCAATCTGTGGGCGTTGCGTGCCGGTGCCGCAGGCGGCGACGCGCCGGTGTTCGTGTTCGCCGGCCACACCGACGTCGTGCCGCCGGGGCCGCCGGCGAGCTGGCGCAGCGACCCCTTCGCGCCGACGCTGCGCGACGGCCGGCTGTACGGCCGCGGCGCGGCCGACATGAAGAGTTCGCTGGCGGCGATGGTCGTCGCCGTCGAGCAGTTCCTCGCCGCGTTCCCGAACCCGCGCGGCGCCATCGCCTTGCTGCTGACCAGCGACGAGGAAGGTCCGGCGCTGCACGGCACGGTGCACGTGTGCGACGTGCTGCGCGCACGCGGCCAGCGGCTGGACTGGTGCGTGGTCGGCGAGCCGACTTCGGGCCAGCGCTTGGGCGACACGGTGAAGAACGGTCGTCGCGGCTCGTTGTCGGCGCGCCTGCAGGTGCGCGGCGTGCAGGGCCACGTGGCGTACCCGCAAAGCGCGCGCAATCCGATCCATGCCGTGGCGCCGGCGCTGGCCGAACTGGTCGCCGAGCGCTGGGACGACGGCAACGCCCATTTCCCGCCGACGACGTGGCAGGTGTCGAACATCCACGCCGGAACTGGTGCGAGCAACGTGATTCCGGGCGAGGTCGCCATCGATTTCAATTTCCGCTTCAGCACCGAGTCGACTCCGGCGCAGCTCGAAGCGCGGCTGCGCGCCGTGCTCGACCGCCATGACGTGGACTACCGGATCGACTGGACCCTGGGCGGCGAGCCGTTCCTGACCGCGCCCGGCGCGCTGTCGCAGGCGCTGGGCGACGCGATCGAGGCCGAGACCGGGTTGCGCCCGCAGCTGTCGACCAGCGGCGGTACGTCGGACGGGCGCTTCATTGCCAAGATCTGTCCGCAGGTGATCGAGTTCGGCCCGTCGAACGCCAGCATCCACAAGATCGACGAGTCGGTCGCGGTGGCCGATCTGGACCCGCTGGCGGCGATTTACCGCCGCACCCTCGAGGCTCTGGTCGCGTGACGCCGCAGCCCAGATTCGCGGCCGTGTGGCGCGAGGCCACGCAGCGGCTGGACGCGGCGCGGCTGCGTTACGGCCAGGGCACCGAGGACGCGGCGCAGGAGGCGGCGTGGATGCTGATCCACGCGCTCGGCTGGCCCTTGCTGGAGAGCTTCGCAAGGTTGCGCGCGCTGCAGCGCCGCGTGGTTCCGCAGCCCGCGCAGGCCAGGCTGCGGACGCTGGTCGAGGCGCGCATCGCGAGCCGCAGGCCGCTGGCCTATCTGCTCGGCGAGGCGTGGCTGCACGGCCAGCGTTTCGTGGTCGACGAGCGGGTGATCGTGCCGCGCTCGTTCATCGCGGAACTGCTCGACGACGCGCTGACGCCCTGGTTGCCCGATGCGCCGCGGCGCATCGTCGACGCGTGCACCGGCAGCGGCTGCCTGGCGATCCTGGCCGCGCAGCGCTGGCCTCAGGCGCAGGTCTGGGGCGGCGACGTGTCCGCCGATGCGCTCGACGTCGCCGCCGCCAACGTCGCGCTGCACCATTGCGGCGTGCAGCTGCGGCGCTCGGACCTGCTGCGCGCGCTTCCCGGCGGCATCGACCTGCTGCTGTGCAATCCGCCGTACGTCAACGCCGCGTCGATGCGCCGGCTGCCGGACGAGTTCCGCCACGAGCCTGCGCTGGCGCTGGCCGGGGGCGACGACGGCATGGACCTGGTGCGGCGTCTGCTGGCCGAGGCCGCCGTGCAGCTGGCGGCCGGAGGCATCGCGGTGGTCGAGATCGGCCACGAGCGGGCGCACTTCGAGGCCGCGTTCCCGGCGTTGCCGGTGGTGTGGATGCCGACCAGCGAGCCCGACCGCGTGTTTCTGGTCGAGGCCGCTGCGCTGCGGGCGGCGCCATGATCCGGCTGCAGGGCGTCACGCTGCGGCGGGCGGCGAAAGTCGTTCTCGACCACGCCGACCTGGTCGTGCAGACGGGCGAGAAAGTCGGCCTGGTCGGTGCCAACGGCGCCGGCAAGTCGTCGTTGTTCGCGCTGCTTCAGGGGCGGCTGCACGAGGACGGCGGCAGCGTCGAACGCCCACCGGGCTGGCGCCTGGCCGCAGTCGCGCAGGACGCGCCCGACTCGGCGCTGCCGGCGGCCGAGTTCGTGCGCCAGGCCGACGCCGCGCTGCAGGCCG
>JAJZHS010000090.1 GCA_021798395.1 Pseudomonadota bacterium | reverse complement strand
GGCGCGACCCGCGCCGGCGGCCGCGCGCGGCGCGCCGTGGGCGGTGGTGCTGCTGGTGGTGCTGTTGCTGCCGCTGGGCGGCGCAGCCCTGTATGCGCGCTTCGGCACGCCGTCGATCTTCGCGCCGACCCCGGTCGCGTCGCCCGCCGCGGGCGGCAGCGTCGACCGTCAGGCGCTGCAGTCCGACGTCGCCGCGCTTCGTGCCCGGCTCGCGCGCACGCCCGACGACCCGCCCGACTGGGCAGCGCTCGGCGAAGGCGAGACGATGCTGCGCCATTTCCACCGCGCCGTCGCCGCGTTCGACCACATCGGCGCATCGCTGGCGCAGAACCCGACCTGGCTGGCCGAGCAGGCCGAAGCGTTGACGCTGGCCGCCGGCGGCAATCCGCTGGGCCGGCCCGAGCGTGTCGCGCGCCGGGCGCTCGCGCTGGCGCCCGACAATATGCTGGCGCTGATGGTGACCGGCTTCGCCGACGTGCGCCGCGGCGACGCAACGGCGGCGCGGCCGCTGCTGCGTCGCGCGCTGGCCGAAGTCGACCCGGCGTCGCAGCAGGCCGCATTCCTGCGCGCGCTGCTCGCCCAGGCCGCAGAGCGGTCAACGCGGTGACGGCCCGGACCCTTCCAGGGTGGGTTCGTGCAAAAATGTTGCACGCGGTGCGCGCAGCCAGCGTGCGACCGCTCGACGAAACGGACGGAACACGACCATGGCGCGAGCCGAAACTCCACACCAGCACTGCGAGCACCGGTTGCAACTCGACGACAGCGTCGGCCAGGACGCGCGACGACGCCTGCTGTCGGTGCGCGGGCACGTCGAGGGGCTGTTGAAGATGCTCGAGCGCGGCGACGTCTACTGCGTCGACATCCTCAAGCAGACACGTGCGATCGAAGGCGCGGTGAGCAAGGTCGGCGAACTCGTGCTGCGCAGCCACCTGCGCAACCACGTCGCCAGCGCCGCGCAGCGCGGCGACGCCGACGAGCTGGTCGACGAACTGATGGAGTATCTGCGCTACACGCGCTGACGACGGCCGCGGTCTACGCCGCGGGACGTGCGATCACGGTCGCCGGCGGCAAGCAGGTGCCGCTGTCGTCGCAAGCCTGCAGGTGCACGCGCAGCTGCACGCCGGGGCCCGGACGCAGGCCGGGCAGCGCGATGCGCGTGCCGTTCTCGTAGACGCGCACGGTCTTGTGCTGCAGGCGCAGGCCGATGTCGCGCCCGATCGGGTAGGCAGGCGCCAGCGGCAGCGGCGTGCCGTCGCGCCGCGCGTTGATCGTGACCGGGATCAGATACGACAGCGGCGCGGGGTTGGCGTAGACATGCCAGTGCGGCGCCAGCTGCAGCACGACGGCGACGTTGCCGTCGGCGTCGCGCACCGACCGCGCCGCGGCCACCGTGGCCGAGTCACGCAGGGCCGACGCGGCGGCGGGCGTGTCGGCGGGCGGCGCACGGTGCAACGCGAAGACCGTGGCGGCGGCAGCAGCCAGCGCGAGCAAGGCAGCGGCGAGGATCTTCAAGAAAGGCTCCGGTTCAAGGTTTGCCGCCGGCCAGCGCCAGCGCGCGCAGCAGCGAACGGGTGTCGAACAACCCCGACAGATGGGCGACCTCGCGGCCCTGCGCGTCGAGCACCGCGGCGAACGGCAAGCCGGCGCCGCCCTGCCCGACCAGCAGCGCCTGCAGTTCGGGCTGCGGGCGAGTCAGGTCGGCGCGCAGTGCGACGAAGCGACCGTCGTGCAGTGCTTGCGCCACGCGCGGGTCGGCGTAGACCGTCTGCTCGAGCACGCGGCAGTTCAGGCACCACGCCGCCGTGTACTCGACCAGCGCCGGTCGGTGCAGCCGCGCCAGCTGCGCCGCGTCGGCGCCGCGCAGCGCGATCCAGGGCACCGAGCCGGGATCGAGAAAACCGGTGCCGAGATCGGCCAGCGCCAGCACCGGCAGCACCGCGAGCAAGGCCACCGCGCGCGTGCGACGGTCGGCGCCGCGGCGCCACAATCGCAGCACCGACCACGCCAGCGCGACCAGCAGCGCCAGCCAGAGTGGTGTGCCGGCCCACGCCGGCAGCACGCTCTGGGCGAAGAACAGCGCGGCCGCCAGCAGCAGCCAGGCGAAGCTGCGGTGCACCGCAGCCGACCAGGCGCCGGCGCGCGGCAGCCGGCGCAGCAGACCCGGCCACAGCAGCAACGCGACGTAGGGCAGCGCCAGACCGCTGCCGATGGCCGTGAACAGCGCAACCGTGTGCGCGGCCGGCTGGGTCAGCGCGAAGACCAGCACGCCGCCGAGCAGCGGCCCGGTGCACGGCGTCGACAGGATGCCGCTGACCAGACCGGAGACATAGGGCTCGACGTAGCGCCCACCGCCGGCCTGAACGATGAAGCCGGGCAGCGGCAGGCTGCGGCCGCGGAATCCGAGCCAGGCCATCAGCAGCAGCGTCGCGACCAGCGCCAGCAGCGCCGCGCGCGACTGGAACAGCACGCCCCACTGCAGATGCAGCAAGGCGGTGGCCAGCCCCAGCGGCACGAACAGACTCCACGCGCCGAGCACGAACAGCAGCGCCGAAAGCGCGCGCGACCCTCGGGTCTGCCCAGCCTCGTGCAGGATGCTGCGCACCTTCAGCGGCACCACCGGCAGCACGCACGGCGTCAGGTTCAACAGCGCACCGGCGAACAGCGCCAGCGCGAGCTGCAGGGTCAGGCTTCGATCCATCCTGACATCTTACGAATTCCCGCCCAGACGCTTGAGCCGCTCGAGCGTGTCCTCGGCTTGCGGCTGCAGTGCCGCGCGTCGCAGCGCGTCGAGTTCGGCGGCGCGCTGTGCGGGCTGGGCCCCGACGTCGGCGACGATGCGATCGCCTTCGGCCTGCGCGGCGATGCCCTGCGCCTTGCGCGTCAGCGCGTCGAGCGCGTTGCTGCTGCCCGACACGCCCTTGAGGCTGTCGAGCGTCTGTTGCTGCTGCAGTCGCAGTTGCTGCAGGTCGCGAGCGGCCTTGGCCTGGGCGAGCTGGCGCCGCGCGGATTGCGCCCTCGAGTCGAATTGCGCGAGCTGCTGCGACAACTGCTCGACGACCTGCTGCAATTGCTCGACGAAGGCTCTCGCCTCGTCCGCCTCGTGCTGTTCGGTACCGAGGCGCTGCTTGTTGGCCTCGACGTCGTCGAGCAGCAGATTGGTCTGCCGCTCGAATTCGGCGCGCTGCGCGGCGTCGTCGCACGATTGCATGCGCTGGGCCAGTGCCTGTGCGGCGTTCATGTCGTCAGCGATGGTCGCATGGACCCGCGTCACGTCGTCGCGTTCGCGCGCAAAATCGGCGCGCGCCTTCGCCAGTTGTTGCGCGGCGTCGCGCAGCTGGTCGGCCAGCGCGTCGCGGTCGGCTGCGGTTGCCGTTTCGGGGTCGAAGCTGGCGATCGCGCCGGCGACGGTATCGCCGAGCGCGCCGAAGTGCTTGGTGATCAGCCGCGCGGTCAGCGACCAGCCTGCGAGCTTGCTCATGGGATCTCCTGGGTTCGTGGAATGGGGCGATGGCGACGTCACTGGATGTCGAGCCGATCGGGCTCGAGCGGCAGCGCCAGCCAGATCTCGGCAGCGGCGCGGCGCCGCGCTGGATCCCCGTCGATGCTGTCGTAGACCGCCATCTGCGGCAGCAGATACTCGGTGCCGCCTCCGCTCAGCGCGCGTGCGTAAGGCATCAGCCAAACTCGGCCCTCGCGTCCGTGGCGGCCTTCGGCATCGTCGATACGCGTCTCGACGGCCTGCAGCGGCGCGACGAAGCGCGCGTCGGGATTGACGTCGCGCGCATAGTCGAGGTGATCCTGGTCGCCGAATGCGGCCGTGATCTGCGCCGGCGCCAGCGTCGCGGTGTCGTCGCGCCACAGCGTGTAGTCCTGCGCGCCCAGGCCACGCCCCGCGTCGCCGCGGAAGATGGCGACTTCGTCGGCTTCGGGGACGAACGCGGCCAGCCGCTGGCACAGCATCGCCTCGCGCACGCGCTGTGTGTCGTCGAGCAGCAGCTGCAGGCAGCGTGGTGCGGCCGAGCACTCGTCGTCGGGCGCCAGGTGCAGACGCCATAGCGCGCCGTCGAGATCGAGGCGCAGGTGGCTGATCGCGCCGACCACGCCTTCGGCGGCAAGTGCCGGGTCGATCAGCCCGCCGCCGGCTGCTGCGCGCAGCAGCGGCGCATTTGCCCAGCGCAGCAGGCTGCCGATGCGCGCCGGTGCGCCGTCGTCGGCGTGTTGCGGTCGCCCGAAGCGAGCGCGCGCATAACGCAAGGTCGCAGTCCAGTTCATCGTGGGTCGTTCAAAGCTTGTATCGTTGCGTGTCGTTCGCATCGGCCACGCGCAGGCTCCGACGCACCGCGAATGCGATCAGCACGAGCGCGACCAGGGCCAGCACGATGTCGCCGACCGCGTGGCGGTGCAGCTCGGCGCCGGCGTGCGGTGTGGCGGCCGAGGCAGGCGCCGAGGCCTGGGCCGGGGGCGCGGCGGCCAACGCGGGCGCCGTCGTGGTGGGCCCGAGGAGGGCTTGTATCCCGGCGAACAGCAGCAGCGAATGCCAGAACCCGTTCGTCGCGACGTGATGCCCGCCGTAGACGTAAGGCCGCGCGGTGGCCGGCGGCGGCAGCGGCACACGGGCCGGCGGCCCACGTTCGGCGTCGATCGCGTCGAGCGCCTGCCGGTTGGCGCGCGCCTCGCCGAGCCCGGCGCCGAGCGCCGAGCGCGACCGCGTCGGCGTCTCGATCGCGTGGGCCTCGGCGCCGGTGGCGTGGAAGCGACTGCCGAAGCCGCCGAACGACTGCCGGTGTTCGATGCGCGGCTCGCGGAAATGGAAGCCGCCGAAGCGCGCTCGTGACCATGCCGGCTGCCATGCGCCGAGACCGGCGATCACGATCGCCAGCAACAGGCGCGTGACACGGTGCCAGCGCGCCACGCGCGGGTCGGCGGCGCGGCGCATTTCCGGTGCGCCGCTGGGGGACGACGGCGTGTTCAAAGCACGACGAGCTTGCCGTACATGCCCTTCTCGGCGTGCTGGGGCGTCGGGCACACGTACCAGTAGGTGCCGGGGCTGCCGGCGACGAAGGTCGCCGACAAGGTCGCGTACTGCGCCTGCTTCAGATCCTCCGCGCTGCGCCACGGCAGCAGCGGCATGACCTGGGCCAGCCCCGGGCCGGTCGCCATCATCGCCATGTACGGGTAGGGTGGCGCCGTCGGCGTGATGATCACGCCGTGTTCCATATTGCGCCCCCAGTCCATGTTGACCAGGTTCATGTGGATCGTCGCGCCGGCCGGAACGACCAGCGTCGGGTTCGTCAGCCCGCCGACTTCGAAGGTCTGGTCGTCATGCCCGGGTTGCACCGCGACCATGTTGATCGTGATGTCGTGGCCCGAGTAGGTGATGGTGTCGGTCTTCGCATCGATACGCGCTGCGGCCGGTGGCGCGGCGAGATACGCCTGCACCTGCGTCGACGACATCACGCCGCCGCCCCAGTCGGCGTCGACCGGGCGGTCGGCGCTGGCCAGGCCCATCATGCCACCGCCCATCATGCCGCCACCCATCGCGCCGGGCCCGTAGCCGCCGCCATAGCCGCCGCCATAGCCGCCGCCATAGCCGCCCATCATGCCGCCGTAACCCTGCGCGGCGGCCAGGCCTATCGTTCCAAGCACGACGGCGACCGCCGCCGCGATGCGCACGCGTTTCAATGAGAAAGTCATGGTCGAGGTCTCCGCGATCAACGTTTCGTGCCTTGCGCGGCGTCGAGCACGGCGTCGATCTTCTGCTGCGCTTCGAGTCGGTTGCGCAGCATCTGCAGACGCAGGTTCGACAGCGCGGTGGCCTGTTTCATCAGCGCGTCGACGTCGATGCGCGATCCGCCGCTCGCCGGAACGTTCACGAACGCGAGGTCGTGCATCTTCGCCGCCAGCGCCCACTGCCGGTCGAACGTCGCCTTCTCGATCGCGCGGATGCGTTTGACCTGCGCGTCGTTCAGCGCCGAACTGTAAGCGCCGCGGTTCGAGCCGACCATCCACGAGCCGCCACCGAAGCCCGCCATCATGCCGGGGCCGTAGCCGGCGCCGAAGCCGCCCATCATGCCGGGGCCGTAGCCACCGCCGAAGCCGGCCATCATGCCGGGGCCGTAGCCACCGCCGAAGCCGGCCATCATGCCGGGGCCGTAGCCGCCACCGAAGCCGGCCATCATGCAGGGGCCGTGGTCACCACCGCCGCCGCCCATCATGCCGGGGCCATAAGCGCTGTGATAAGCGGCCATCGCTCCCGGCCCCCAGTTTGGTGCACCAGACGCCGCCGCAGCAGGCGGCTGTGCAGCGCGTACCGGCGCCACGGCCGTTGCCAGGGCCAGCGGCAATGCCAGTGCCAATCCTTGAAATGCCTTGTTCATGACAGACTCCTCAGTGCTGTTTCGCGGAGACCGCTCCGCGCGTGGCGCCAGAGGCGCCGCTTGCTTCACCCATTGATCAGAGCTCGAGCTGCGCGCGTTTGCGCGCGTATTCCTCGCTGTCGATCTCGCCGCGCGCGTAGCGCTGGTCGACGATGTCGCGCAAGCTCTGGCGGGTGCGGACGCGTTCGCCGTGTTCGGCGAACAGGTTTTTGAGCAGGCCAACGCCAACGATCGCGACGACGATGACCAGCATCAACATTGCAATCCAGCCGAAGCCTCCCACCATGCCGATGCCATAGCCGAAGCCCGTCGGATGTCCGAACCACATCATGGCGACACCTCCCCTGTGTTTGCTGGTGCTGACCGGCCACCAAGGCCGCTCCCATACCCTGCAATCTAGTAGCCTCACGCTGTCATGCCGATGACCGCCCGATGACAAAACCGACATCCACCACACGCGGCACCGACATGCGGCGCAAACCGGCGCGAGTTGTCGCAGCTCAGGTGTGGTCAAGCGGCAGCGTTCAACAATCTGTAGCTGGCCCGGCATGCTGGATCGGCGTTGCACACTTTGACCGCGAGCGGGCGTTGTAGCGGCGCGCAATCGATGTTCACGCACAGAGGCTGTGCTTCGTTGACCTGCGTCAATCGAGTCCAGCGCCACCATTCGCGGAGCATTGCCCCGCCAGGCGAAACGGATTTGGTGCGCCGGAAGTCGGCGCGCCGCGGCAGCGGCCGGGCGAAGGCATCGGAGCAGCCTGCCAACTTCAGCGCAGCTGCGCGCTCTTCCCGATCCGCGCCATCAAGGCGGCGACGTCCGACTCGTATCCCGCCTCCTCGCGGACCCCGCCGCTTGGGTCACGCCACAGCATGTAAGGTGTGCCCGTGATGCCGTGCGCTTTCATCCACGCGGTATTGCCTTGCACCCAGCGCAAGGCCTTGGCATTGCGGAAGTCCGCGATGGCGCCACCTTCTTCGGCCGCTACGTCGTACTTGTCCTCATCGCTGGCAAGGGCCGCTGATGGCGAGCTTGCGCCGACGATCGCGGCTGACTTGCCCATGGCATCGGGTTTGAGAAACCCGACAGCGATGATGTGCACTTTCAATTTTCCCTCGCCTACCAAGACCTTCAGGCTCTCGTAGCTCTTGTGGCAGAAAATGCAATCGGGATCAAAGATCATCCAGAGTTCCTTTGTGGCCGACTTCTTGCCCCAGAGAAAGGAGTGTGTCTCCTTCAATGCGGCGAAGTTCTGCGCCGGCGTAGGCGGCGGCGGCAGATACAGCTGCTGCGCGGCGCGGGTGTAATTTTGGCCGTCGGCGCCATAGATCTGGCCGTTGATCAGGTATAGCCCATTCGGCGACGCGTACAAGACGGCCGTTCGCCCGGGGCCGCCGCTGACGACCAGTCCGATCAGCCCCATGGGCGCCGAAAACGTGCGCACGATCTTGGCGCGCCCCCCGCTGAGCCGCGCGACCAGGCCGTTCAAGGGGGATGTCGCCGCCGGGCCGACTCGCAAGGCCTTGCTGATGGCGATCGCGCTCTCCGGTGCGTCGGCGGCACGCGCCAGTGCGATCGACAACTGCACAGCGAGCGCTGTGCCCAGTGCCACGGTGACAAGGCGACGTGGCCGTGATGCGGTTGGCCATGCAGATCTCACGTGAGAGAGTTCTTTTGTCATCTTTGTGATCATCTCCTGTTTCGGTTTGCAAAGGCGAATGCACTCGATTCGAGCGTCGACGACGGCTCGTATCAGGCAAGCGATGCGCGCGGCGACGAGGTCAGGACGATAGGCCCGCCTTGCTGCCACGACGATGACGGCTCGATGACATCTTGGACATCTTCGGCCGTGATGCAAGTCCCTGGCGGCGCGTGGATGTCCGCGGTGGATCTCCTGCGCTCGCGGTGGCAGCCTCCAGCTAGTACCGCGGCGATGCAGAACAGCCCGGGGCCGCTCAGGCATCGACTTCCAATCGCGGCGGCACCTCGCGTTCGAAGATCTCTCTGGCAAGCGCATCGTCGGTGCCGCCGCAGCGTTCGTACAAGGT
>JAJZHS010000089.1 GCA_021798395.1 Pseudomonadota bacterium | reverse complement strand
CGCGGCCATGTCGATGTTCAAGCGACGACAGGGTCGTGAACTCGCCGACCGGGTAGCCACTGCCGCCGCGGCCGCCGCGCTCGACGCGATGAGTTGGCAGGATTTTGAGCGACTGGTCGGCGAGGCCTTCCGCCAGCGCGGCTACAGCGTTGTCGAAACCGGGCGCGGCGGAGCCGACGGCGGCGTGGACCTGGTCCTGCGCAAGGGCCAAGAAAAATTCCTCGTGCAGTGCAAGCAGTGGAAGGCACTCAAGGTCGGGGTCGAAGTCGTCCGTGAACTGTTCGGGGTGATGGCCGCGAGCGGCGCCGTCGGCGGTTTCGTCGTGACCTCCGGAACATTTTCCAGTGACGCCTCCGATTTCGCCCGCGGACGAAATGTCGAATTGATCGACGGTGTCGCGCTGCACCGCATGCTTCGTGCGGCGCATACGCATTCGACAGCCCTGGAGCCAGCAACGAATGGCTCCCAGGCGCCGGAGACCGGCGCGCCGGCTTGCCCGGTATGTGGGTCGCGCATGGTGCGACGCACAGCAAGGAAGGGAGCGAATGCAGGCAAGGCCTTCTGGGGCTGCGAACGCTACCCTGGATGCCGCGGAACCCGGCCGAACTGATCGTGGATCCGGCCACCGCCGCGTACTACGCGGAACACGCGGCCGAAGTCGCGCTGCGCTACGAACAGGCGGCGAGTCCCTTCGCAGGATATTTCGCGACGGCATTTCCAGCGGGAAGTCGCGTGCTCGACGTCGGCTGCGGCTCGGGTCGCGACCTGGCGGCACTGCGTGCGGCAGGCCTCGAAGCCTGCGGCGTCGAACCGGTCGACGCGCTGCGCGCACAGGCCCTGCGCCTGCACCCCGAACTCGAAGGGCACATCGCCGCGGGGGCCCTGCCCGGCCTCGGTGAGCCCTTCGGTGGAGGCTTCGACGGCGTGCTGTGCAGCGCCGTGCTGATGCATCTTCCGCAAACCGAACTGTTTGACGCCGCCTTCGCGCTGCGCGCCGTACTGCGCCCGCACGGCCGGCTGTTGCTGTCGATTCCGCTGACCCGTGGCGACCCGCTTCAGCAGGACCGTGACGTCGGCGGAAGGCTGTTCACGCCCCTGGTCCCGGAAGCCTTGCAGAGGCTGTTCGAGCGCATCGGGCTGCAACTGATCGGGCGCTGGGACACCGACGATGCGCTGCAGCGACAAGGCACGCGCTGGTCCACGCTGCTGTTCGAACTGCGTGCCACTGGAGCGTTGCGCGCAGCGGACCAGATCGAGGGCATGCTGAACCGCGATCGCAGGATGAGGGTGGCGGGAGCCGCAACCCGCTGCGCTTTCGCGCTGCGCTGACCGCCCTGATCGATGCTTATCGTTCTGAAGGGGAGTGCGGCGGCCTGTCCACTTGAGCGGCGATATTCGTTTTTCCAGTCGCTGTTCGACTTGACATAGACGTGCTCCACGTCGCTGTTCACCACACACAAAGGGTGCCCCCTCCCCGCAGCCGGGGCGGGCTCGACGCGGACGACCTGGAAAAAACAAAGGCCGCACTGGGCGGCCTTGTTCATCGAATCGAGCTGGAACCGGGAGCGGGCACGCTCCGGATCTGCTATCAAGTCGAACCCTTGACAGGGTTTGACTTGGCGTCCCCTAGGGGATTCGAACCCCTGTTATCGCCGTGAAAGGGCGGTGTCCTAGGCCTCTAGACGAAGGGGACAGGACTTTTCACTTTGGTGGAGGTAAGCGGGATCGAACCGCTGACCTCTTGCATGCCATGCAAGCGCTCTCCCAGCTGAGCTATACCCCCGAAAGCAAAGACATAAATACTAAACGAAAAACCCGGGGTCGCGCAAGATCCGGCGGCGCGAAACCGTCGGATCCGCGCATCGGAAGCTCAGTGGCGGGTGGTCGCGTCCGCCGCCGGAGCGGCCGCGGCCGGAGCCGCCGCCACCGCGGGTTCATCGGGCAGCGGCTCGGGAACACGCTCGAGCGCGACTTCGAGCACCTTGTCGATCCACCGCACCGGAACGATTTCCAGACTGGTCTTGATGTTGTCCGGAAGCTCCTGCAGGTCCTTGACGTTCTCCTCCGGGATCAGCACGGTCTTGATTCCGCCGCGGTGCGCTGCGAGCAGCTTCTCCTTCAGGCCGCCGATTTCCAGCACCTCGCCGCGCAGCGTGATCTCGCCGGTCATCGCCACGTCGGCGCGCACCGGAATTCCGCTGAGCGCCGAGACGATCGCCGTGGTCATCGCAACGCCCGCGCTCGGGCCGTCCTTGGGCGTGGCGCCCTCGGGGACGTGCACGTGCAGGTCCCACTTGTCGAACAGTTCGTCCTTGATGCCCAGGCGCTTGGCGCGCGAGCGCACCACGGTGCGGGCGGCCTCGACCGATTCCTTCATCACGTCGCCGAGCGATCCGGTGCGAATGATCGCGCCCTTGCCAGGCATGCGCGTGGCCTCGACCGTCAGCAGTTCGCCGCCGACTTCGGTCCAGGCCAGTCCGACGACCTGGCCGACCTGGTTCTCGCGCCCGGCGAGGCCGAAGTTGAAGCGACGCACCGAAAGAAAGTCGTTCAGATTGTCGGACGTGACGACGATCTTGCCCTGATATTTGTTCAGCAACTGGCCTTTGACCGCCTTGCGGCAGATCTTGGAGATCTCGCGTTCGAGCGAGCGCACCCCGGCTTCGCGCGTGTAGTAGCGCACGATGCCGCGAATCGCGTCCTCGGTGATCTCGAGCTCGCCTTCCTTGACGCCGTTGTTGGCCATCTGCTTCGGGCACAGATAGCGCTGCGCGATGTTGACCTTCTCGTCCTCGGTGTAACCCGACAGCCGGATCACTTCCATGCGGTCGAGCAGCGCCGGCGGGATGTTCAGCGAATTGCTGGTGGCGACGAACATGACGTCCGACAGGTCGAAATCGACCTCGACGTAGTGGTCGCTGAAGGTGTGGTTCTGTTCGGGATCGAGGACTTCCAGCAGCGCCGACGACGGGTCGCCGCGGAAATCCATGCCGAGCTTGTCGACCTCGTCGAGCAGGAACAGCGGGTTGCGCACGCCGACCTTGTTCAGGCTTTGCAGGATTTTGCCCGGCATCGAACCGATATACGTGCGGCGGTGGCCACGGATCTCGGCCTCGTCGCGCACGCCGCCCAGCGCCATGCGCACGAACTTGCGCCCGGTGGCGCGCGCCACGCTCTGCCCCAGCGAGGTCTTGCCCACGCCGGGCGGCCCGACCAGGCACAGGATCGGCGCCTTGACCTTGTCGACGCGCTGCTGCACCGCGAGGTACTCGAGAATGCGTTCCTTGACGCGCTCCAGGCCGTAGTGATCCTCGTCGAGCACGTTTTCGGCGAACACCAGGTCGTGCTTGACCTTGGATCTCTTCGCCCACGGCAACGCGACCAGGGTGTCGAGGTAATTGCGCACCACGGTCGCTTCGGCCGACATCGGCGACATCAGCTTGAGCTTCTTCAGTTCCGCGTCGGCCTTCTTGCGCGCATCCTTGGGCATGTGCGCGGCCTTGATCTTCTTCTCCAGCTCCTCGATGTCGGCGCCTTCCTCGCCTTCTCCAAGTTCCTTCTGGATGGCCTTGACCTGCTCGTTCAGGTAATACTCGCGCTGGCTTTTTTCCATCTGCCGCTTGACGCGGCCGCGGATGCGCTTCTCGACCTGCAGGATGTCGACTTCGCGCTCGAGCTGCTCGAGCAGATTCTCCAGCCGTGCATGCACGTCGGCCAGTTCGAGCACCATCTGCTTGTGTTCGAGCTTGAGCGGCAGGTGCGCGGCGATGGTGTCGGCCAGGCGGCCCGGATCGTCGATCCCCGAAATCGAGGTCAGGATTTCCGGCGGAATTTTCTTGTTCAGCTTGACGTACTGGTCGAACTGGGTGACCACCGCGCGCCGCAGCGCCTCGGACTCGGCCGAGCCCTCGATCTCGCCTTCGATCAGCGCGACGTCGCAGACGAAGAACTCGCCGTTGTCGACCACGGCGTGCGCCTTGGCGCGCTGCACGCCCTCGACCAGGACCTTGACGGTTCCGTCGGGCAGCTTGAGCATCTGCAGGATGGTCGACATGCAGCCCATCTCGAACAGATCTTCGGGCTTGGGCTCGTCTTTCGCGGCGGCTTTCTGCGCCACCAGCATGATCTGCTTGCCGGTCTCCATCGCCGATTCCAGCGCCTTGATCGACTTCGGCCGGCCGACGAACAGCGGAATGACCATGTGCGGGAACACGACGACATCGCGCAGAGGCAGCAGCGCGACCGCGCTGGTGCTCATCGGATTGAGTTCTGTGGGTTCAGCCATGGGGAGCCCCCTTGGAAAGACATGGGCACAACATGGGGAGTGATCCGCCGATTGCAAGGCTCCCCTGTTCTGCCGCCTTTGTTTCGTTCAAGCGCCGGCTGCCTTCGGCGTCTCTTCAAACGTCAACAGCGGCTTCGCCCCGCTGGTGATCGTGCCTTCGTCGACCAGGACCCTGCGCACCCCCGCATGCAGCGGGATCTCGAACATGGTTTCCAGCAGCGCCTGCTCGAGAATCGAGCGCAGCCCCCGCGCTCCGGTGCGCCGCTGCAGCGCCTTGTGCGCGATCGCGGTCAGCGCGGCGGGCCTGAACTCGATCTCGACGCCGTCCATCTCGAACAGCTTCTGGTACTGCTTGACCAGCGCGTTGCGCGGTTCCGTCAGGATGCGCACCAGCGCCTCCTCGTCGAGTTCGCCCAGCGTCGCGGCCACCGGCAGGCGGCCGACCAGTTCGGGTATCAAGCCGAACTTGATCAGATCCTCGGGTTCGACCTGGAGGAAGGTCTCCGAAATGCTCTTCTCGGACTTGCCGCGCACTGTGGCGGAAAAACCGATGCCCGACTTCTCGGACCGGTTCTGGATGATCTTCTCGAGCCCGTCGAACGCGCCGCCGCAGATGAACAGGATGTTGGTCGTGTCGACCTGGATGAAATCCTGGTTCGGATGCTTGCGCCCGCCCTGCGGCGGCACCGACGCCATCGTGCCCTCGATCAGCTTGAGCAGCGCCTGCTGCACGCCTTCGCCCGACACGTCACGGGTGATCGACGGGTTCTCGGACTTGCGCGAGATCTTGTCGATCTCGTCGATGTAGACGATGCCGCGCTGCGCCTTGTCGATTTCGTAGTTGCAGCTCTGCAGCAGCTTCTGGATGATGTTCTCGACGTCTTCGCCGACGTAGCCGGCCTCGGTCAGCGTGGTCGCGTCGGCGATGACGAACGGCACGTTGAGCACCCGCGCCAGGGTCTGCGCCAGCAGCGTCTTGCCCGAACCGGTCGGCCCGATCAGCAGGATGTTGCTCTTGGCCAGTTCGACGTCGCCGGGCTTGCCGTGGTGCTGCAGGCGCTTGTAATGGTTGTACACCGCCACGGCGAGAATGCGCTTGGCCGTGTCCTGGCCGATCACGTACTGATCCAGGGTGTCCTTGATCTCCGACGGGATCGGCAAGTCGCTGCGCGCCTGGCGGTCGGCCTTGTCGGACGCCGCGGACTCGTCGCGGATGATCTCGTTGCACAGGTCGATGCACTCGTCGCAGATGAACACCGACGGGCCGGCGATCAGCTTCTTCACCTCGTGCTGGCTTTTGCCGCAGAACGAGCAATACAGGATCTTCTCGCCGGCGGGGGACTTCTTCTCGCTCATGGCCTCGGTCTCGTGATGCGGTTGCCTCAGGCGCGACGGGAGATGACTTCGTCGATCAGCCCGTAGTCCTTCGCCTGGTCGGCCGACATGAAGAAGTCGCGCTCGGTGTCGGCGGCGATCTTCTCCAGTTTCTGCCCGGTGCGCTCGGCCAGGATGCCGTTCAGGCGCTCGCGCAGGTAGAGGATTTCGCGCGCCTGGATTTCGATGTCGGTGGCCTGCCCCTGCGCGCCGCCGAGCGGCTGATGAATCATCACCCGCGAGTTGGGCAGCGAATAGCGCTTGCCCTTGGCGCCGGCGGCGAGCAGGAACGCACCCATGCTGGCGGCCAGGCCGGTGCACAGCGTCGACACGTCGGGCTTGATGAACTGCATGGTGTCGAAAATCGCCATGCCCGCCGAAACCGAGCCGCCCGGGGAATTGATGTACAGCGAGATGTCCTTGTCCGGGTTCTCGGATTCGAGGAACAGAAGCTGCGCGACGACCAGGTTGGCGGTCTGGTCGTTGACCGGCCCGACCAGGAAAATGACCCGCTCGCGCAGCAATCGCGAGTAAATGTCGTAGGCACGCTCCCCGCGACCGCTCTGCTCGATGACGATCGGGACCATGCCGAGATTCTGGGTGTCGATGGCGCTCATGACTGGGACTCGATGGAATGAAGCAAGGTTAGCATGGCCCCGCAGCGTTGCACGGCGCGCGCCGCAAATCAACCCGCGCGCGCACGGTCAACCCAAACAAAAACCGCCCGCGCGACCCGCACGGGCGGTCCTGGCGCGAGCGCCTGCGGGCCTCGCGCGGCGTCACATCGACGGCTCAGCCGTTGCGCATCACCTCGTCGAACGGCAAGTCCTTGTCGGTGGTCCTGGCGTGCGCGAAGACGAAATCGGCGACGTTGTTCTCGATGACCAGCGACTCGACGTCGGACAGCCGCTCGGCGTCGCCGTAGTACCAGCGCACGACGTCGGCCGGAGTTTCGTAGCTCGCCGCCAGGCTCTCGATGTGCGCGCGCACCTGCTCGGGCTTGGCGTGCAATTCGTGCTCCTTGACCAGCTCGGCGACGATCAGCCCGAGCCGCACGCGGCGCTCGGCCTGCTCGCGGAACAGGTCGGGCGACAGCGGCAGCTTGTCGGCGTCCTTCATCCCGCGCGCCGCCAGGTCGCGACGCGCGCCCTGCATCAACTGGTCGATCTCGGCGCTGACCACGCCGGCGGGCAAGTCCACGGTGTTGACCGCCAGCAGCGCGTCCATCGCCGTGGCCTTGTTGCGCGCGCTGACCCGGGTGGCGACCTCGCGCTCGAGATTGTTGCGCACATCGTCGCGCAGCGTCTGCACGCTGCCGTCGGGAACGCCCAGCGCCTTGGCGAATTCGGCGTCGACCTGGGGCAGCTGCGCGGCCTCGACGCGCTTGACCGTCAGCGTGAAGCGCGCCGTCTTGCCGGCGACTTCGCGGCCCTGGTAATCCTGGGGAAACGCCAGGTCGAAGACCACGCTGGCGCCAACCTTCTGGCCGCGCGCGGCCGCTTCGAACTCGGGCAGCATGCGGCCGTCGCCGAGAATGAACTGGAAGTCCTCCGCGCTGCCGCCGGCGAAAGCCTCGTCGTCGATGGTCCCGGCGAAGTCGACCGTCAGCCGGTCGCCGTCCTGCGACACCGCCTCGTCGCCTTCGCGCTCGGCGAAGGTGCGGCGCTGCTTGCGCAGGACTTCCAGGGTCTGTTCGATCGCGGCGTCGTCGACCGCGCAGCGCACGCGCTCGATCTCCTGGCCAGACAGGTCACCGAGCGCGATGTCCGGATAGACCTCGAACACGGCGTCGAATGCGAAGGCGTCGGCGTCGGGCGCCGCGTCGTGCGGCGTGAACTCGGGCATTCCGGCCACGCGCACCCGCGCCGCGGAGACGGCTTCGTAGAACACGTGCCCGACCTTGTCCTGCAGCACTTCGGCTTCGACCGAAGCGCCATAACGCTTGTGCATCACCGCCAGAGGAACTTTGCCGGGGCGAAAACCGGCCACACGCGCCGTGCGCGACAGATTCTTCAGCCTGGTATCGACTTCGCTGCGCAGTTCGGCTTTCGGCACCGACACCGTGATGCGGCGCTGCAGCTTGTCCAGGGTTTCAACGGAAGTCATGGGCAGTTCCGGTCGTTTCATGAGCTAGAGGTTCATCGGCGTCGATCTCCCAAGCGCGCACCCGAGCAACCGCACGCGGGGAAAATCGGAACCGGACATTGTAGCCGCTGCTGCCGCCGGACCCGGGCCGGCGCCCGGCAGGGCCCGGAACCGTCCGTCGCCGATGCGGCCGATCTGGTGCGAGGGGGGGGACTCGAACCCCCACGCCCGTAGGGGCGTCAGGACCTAAACCTGGTGCGTCTACCGATTTCGCCACCCTCGCGCGGTGCGCGGCAAACGTACTATCTTACCGTTGGACCGCCGCTGCGATCACCGATGCCCGATCACCCGCCCCCCGCCGCCGCGCTCGGCTTTGCGCCGCGCGGCACCGCCTGGTTCTACGCCACGCTGCCGCTGCCCGCCGCGCAACGCGACGCGCTGCTGGCGCTGCAGGCCTGGTGGCGCGCGGTACGCACCATCCCGTACACGGTGTCCGATCCTGCAGTGGCGGGCGCCAAGCTGGCCTGGTGGCAGGCGCAGCTCGTCGATGTGGGGCGCGCCGAACACCCGTTGCTGCAGGCGCTGCGCCCGGCGCTGGCCGCCTCCCCCGAGGCGACGGCGCACCTGCGTCGCGCGCTGGGCATGGTCGACGCCGAGTTGCGCAGCAGCCGCTGGATCGACTGGGGCGCGGTGCACGCCCACCTGGACTCCGGCCCAGGCGAGATCGCGCGCGCGGCGGCGCGGCTGGCCGGATGCGACGGGCGCGCCGCAGTCGACTACGCCGGCGCGCTCGGCGTGGCGCTGGCCCGCGTGGGCCATCTGCGCGACCTCGGCCGCGACCTGCGCCACGGCGTCATCCGCCTTCCGGTGGACATGCTGGCAACGCACGACGTC
>JAJZHS010000088.1 GCA_021798395.1 Pseudomonadota bacterium | reverse complement strand
GGCGCAACCGCGCGTCGACGCCTATGCGCGCGTCGAGCACGTCGGCACCAGCGGCGGCGGCAACCTGTTCCCGTTCGGCAACCGCAGCGACATCGGCTCGGTCGGCGTGCAACTGCAATGGCCGCTGCTGACCGGCGGGCGGGTGCAGGCCGACGTCGACCGGTCCGCGCACCGCCTGGCGCAGGCCGACGACGAGCTGGCCGCTGCGCGCGACGACGCCGGGCACGCCGCGCGCAGCGCGTACCTGCAGCTCGACGCCGACCGCGCGCGGGTGCGCGCGTTGCGCGCCGCGCTGCGCTCGACCACCGCCGCGCTCGACGCCAACCGGCTCGGTTTCAAGGTCGGCATGCGCGCCAGCGTCGACGTGCTCGACGCGCTGGCGCAGCGCTACGAGGCGCGTCGTCAGCTCGACGCCGCGCGCTACGCCGTGCTGCTCGACGGCCTGCGCCTGCGCGAATCCGCCGGGACCCTGCGCGGCGCCGACCTGCGCGAAGTCGACGCGCTGCTGCGGCACTGAGCGCAGCCGCGGGCGGCCCGGCGACCGCTCGAGCGACGACCGCGGCCGCGCTCAGGGATGCACGATGAGCACCGGAACGCTGGCGCCGCGCGCCACCGCCTCGGCCACGCTGCCCAGCATCAGGTGGCGCACGCCGCCGCGGCCGTGACTGCCGATGATGATCAGGTCGGCGCCCCAGTCGGCCGCCGCGGCGTCGATTGCGTCGGCCACCCGAGGCCGCTCCGGCGTGGTCTCGGCCAGCACCGCGCCGACGTCCAGGCCCCACTGCGAGGCGCGGGCGACCCAGTCGTCGAGCAGCAGCCGGGCGTCGTCGTGCAGCACCTGGGCCGCCGCGGGAACCGCGCCGAGCAGGCCGTCGAAGTCGATGACATGGACGAAACGCATCGCCGCCTTGCACTCCCTTGCCAACGCGATGGCGTGTTCGGCGGCGGCCTGCGCGGTGCTGCTCGCGTCGAGGGGAACCAGGATCTTGCGGTACATGGTGGGCTCCGTGGAAAGTTCGGCGGCCCGCTCGCCGGCTCAGGGCGCGATCGCGCCGGCCTGCAGCGCCTGCTCGGCGTACGCGAAAACGACGGCCGGATCCGGGCGCAGCAGCGCGTGGTCCTTGTCTTTGTAGTCCAGCCGTGCCAGCAGATCCATGATCAGGCTCAAGCGCGCGCGCTTCTTGTCGTCGGCGTGGACCACGGTCCACGGCGCCACCGGATTGTGGGTGCGCGCCAGCATGGAGTTGCGCGCCACGCTGTAGTCCTTCCAGTGCTGCAGCGCGACGGCGTCGATCGGGCTGCTCTTCCACTGCTTGAGCGGGTCCTGCAGCCGCGCCTTCAGCCGGCGGCGCTGCTCGTCGCGGCCGATGTCGAGGTAGTACTTGAACAGCTGGATCCCCGAACGCACCAGCAACTGCTCGAACACCGGAACGGTCTCGATGAACTCCTCGTACTGCGCCTCGGTGCAAAAGCCCATCACCCGTTCGACTCCGGCGCGGTTGTACCAGCTGCGGTTGAACAGCACGAACTCCTGCGCCCGCGGCAGGTGCGGCACGTAGCGCTGGAAGTACCACGATCCGGCTTCCTGGTCCGACGGTTTGCCCAGCGCCACGACGCGGGTTTCGCGCGGCGACAGGTGCTCGACGATGCGCTTGATGGTGCCGTCCTTGCCGGCGCCGTCGCGCCCTTCGAGGATGACCAGGATGCGCGCGTCGTGCGCGATCAGGTGCTTCTGGTACTTGACCAGTTCGATCTGCAGCGCGCGCAGCAGCTTGGCGTACGACGCGCCGTGCGACGGAGCGGACTTCGGTTTCGCGGCCATGGCAGGCTCCGGGTCGGGCGCGGCCGCAACGGCCGCGCCGTCCAGCATAGCCGCATCAGGCCATGTACTGGCCGCCGTTGATCGACAGCGTGGCGCCGGTCAGGTAGCCGCTGCGCTCGTCGACCAGGAACGACACCGCGTGGGCGATCTCGTCGGGCTCGCCCAAGCGCCCGACCGGAATCTGGGCGACGATTCCGGCGAGCACCTGCGGGTCCATCGCGTGCACCATGTCGGTGGCCACGTAGCCCGGCGCGATGGCGTTGACCGTGATCCCCTTGCGCGCCGACTCCAGCGCCAACGCCTTGGTGAAGCCGATCACCCCGGCTTTCGCGGCGGCGTAGTTGGTCTGCCCGAACTGGCCCTTGAGGGCGTTGATCGAGCTGATGTTGACGATGCGTCCCCAACCGCGCTCGCGCATGCCGTGGATCAGGTTGCGGCACATGTTGAAACACGCGCCGAGGTCGTCGTCGACGACCTCGCGCCACTGCGCCACGCTCATCTTGTGCAGCACCGCGTCGCGGGTGATGCCGGCGTTGTTGACCAGCACGTCGACGCCCTGGCCGAGCTCGGCCTCGATGCGCTCGATTCCCGAGCGGCAGGCGTCGAAATCGGTCACGTCCCATTTGTACACCGGGATCGGATGGTGCGCGGCGAAGTCCTGCGCCGCGGTCTCGTTGCCGTGGTAGGTCACGGCCACGCGCAGGCCGTCGGCGTCGAGGCGCTGCGCGACCGCCGCGCCGATGCCGCGCGTGCCCCCGGTGATCAAGGCCAGCCGGGCCATCGCCTCAGCTCCTCGGCGCGCGCGCACGCGCTGCCGGAGCGGCCTGGCCGTTGCCCGCCGCGCGCGCCTGGGCACCGAACAGCTGCCCGGCCTGCTGCTGCGACTTGTTCATCGCTTCGAGCGCCTGGGTGCCGAACTGCAGCGCGCTTTCCATCCAGGATTTCGCGCCGTCGCCGCCCGCCGGCAACTGCCGGGCGCTGCGCGCGACGTTGTCGCGCACGGTCTGCTGCATCAGCGCCATCGCCCGGCTCAGCGCCTCGGCCATGTCGGCCTGCACGTGCCCGGTGATCTCGCCCAGGCGCTGGGCGTAATCGGCCGCGCGTTGCCCGCTGCGCTGCAGCGGACTCTCGCCGTCGCCGACCAGCTCCTGCAGATCGCGCGCGGCCAGCGCGCGCCGCATGCCTTCGGCCGTGTCGTGCGCGGCGTCGCGCAGCGTATGCAGGTTCAGCAGCGCCAGCCGCTCCATGCCCTCGATCGCCTTGTCGGACAAGCCGAAAAGGGTCTCGAACTCGGCGCGTTGCGCCGCCTGCCACTGCTCGATGCTGTTCATGTCACGTCTCCCGCGCGAATGCCCTGCGGGCATGGTGCGCCGCGGATGCCGCGGTGTCATTGACCTGCATCAGCCGCAGCGTCGCCCGAAGGCGCCAGCGCGCCGCTGCGGGCGAACCAGACGTATTCGTCGAACTGCACCGGCAACAAGGCCTCGAAGTAGTGGCTCAGGCGTTCGTTCTGCGGGCGGTAGACGGCGCCGATGGCGCGCTGCAGCCGCGGCGCGGGCACGGCCTGGGGCGCGGCCCCGCGCAGCGGCAGCAGCATGCGTTCGACGCCCGTGTCGGCGAACGCATGCTCGTAGCTGTGCGCAAGCGGGGCGCGCAGCGTCATCGCCTGCGCCGCGTGTCCCCAGGCCGGCGCCGCGGTGACGCTGCCGTGCGCCGTGCCGAAGCCGATCGCGTAACAGCCGGCGCCCCAGGTCTGGCGGCACAAGGAGCCGAGGTTGTGCTCGCCGCGCTGCGCCATTTCGGTGGCGTGGGCGTCGCCGACGTGCGCGTTGTGCGCCCACACCACCGCCTTCGTTCCGGCGCCGTGGAACTGAAGCAGCGCGCGCAAGGTCTCGAACATGTGCGTGTCGCGCAGGTTCCACGCCTGCCGCGAGCCGTAGAACAGGGTCCGGTAATAGCGCTCGGCGTCGCGCACCAGCCGCGCGTTGGCCAGCGCGTCGAAATAGCGCGCGCCGTCGTCGATCGCGGCGTAGCGCGCATGGCTTTGCGTGAACGCGCGCAGCATGGCCTCGACCGGCTCCTCGCAGTGGCGCGCCTGCAGCCGCATGCTGGCACGCGCGTAGGCCGCAGGGTCGTCCTGCCAAGGCATCAGGCAGCCGTAGCGCCGCCGCGCCAGCTCGGCGGCCTGCGGATCGACGCCGTCCAGGTAATCGAGCACGCGCGTGATCGAGGCGTACATGCTGTACAGGTCCAGGCCGTAGAAGGCGACCCGCTGCACCGGCTCGCGCGCTGCGTTGCAGCGCCGCAGCCAGCCGACGAAGCGGTCGAACTCGGCGTTGCGCCACAGCCACTGCGGAAAACGCGTGAAGGCGTCGGCCGCGGGCGGCGCGTCGAAGCGCAGCTGCGCGTCGACGCTGGCGCAATCGGGCCAGTCGCCTTCGACGGCGAGAACCGAGAAGCCGCGGTGTTCGATCAGCGCCTGCGTGATGCGCTGGCGCATGCGGTAGAACTCGGCGCTGCCGTGGCTGGCCTCGCCGATGAGCACCAGGTGCGCGTCGCCGATGCGCCGCAGCAGCGGCTCGAGGTCGACCGTTTCGATGTCGGTGAACGGCTCAGCGTGTCGCGCCAGTGCGGCGATCAGTCCGCCGTCGCGCGGCGGCGCGCCCTGCGGCGCCGCCGCGCGCGGCAGCCGCACGTCGGCGACGTCGTCGTGGCGCCAGTCGTGGGTCGACACGCGCGTGACCCGGACCAGCTCGGGGGCGGTGTCGTCGCGCCCGACGGCGATGAGCAGGCGGCCGCCGACGGCGAGTTGCTCGCGCAGCGCCTGCGGCACCGTGCGGCACGGCTGCTGCACCACGATGACGTCGTACGGCCCCTCGTCGGCCCAGCCGTGCAGGATGTCGCCGTGCCGAACGCGCACCGCGTCGAAGCCCTGCTGCGTCAGGCGTTCGGCGGCGCGCTGCGCGCGCTGCGCGTCGGGTTCGAGCGCGAACACCCGCGCCGCCAGGCGCGCCAGCAACGCGCTGACGTAGCCGCTTCCGGCGCCGATGTCGAGCACGCGCTCGTCGCCGCGCAACGCTGCCGCGGCCAGCATGCGCGCGACGTCGAACGGCCGCGCAAGTTCGTGATCGCCCGCCAGCGGCGCATCGTCGAACGCCTGCGCGCGCTGCTCCGGCTCGGCGAAGCACTCGCGCCGCACGTCGTGCATCGCCGCGAGCACGCGCGCGTCGTCGATGCCGCGCCCCGCCACCTGGTCGCGCACCATCGCCGCGCGCCGTCTGTCGAATCCGTCCATGCCGCATGCCTCCATCGGCCCGCATGGTGCGACGCAGCGCGCGCGCTGTCGTTGACCTGGCGCAGCCCGCCGGATCAGCGCAGCAGGATCGGCTCCTGCGCGCCGGGCATCTGCCACGACGCGCCCAGCGCCTGCAGCGTGTCGGCGAAGGCCTGCATGCCGCGGTCACGGTCGCCGTGGACCAGGAACACGCGGCGCGGGTTGCCGCACGCACGCAACCAGTCGAGCAACTCGCTGCGTCCGGCGTGCGCCGAGAAGCCGTTGATGGTGTGCACGCGGGCGCGAACCTGGATGTCCTCGTCGAACAGCCGCACGTGGCGCGCGCCGTCGATGATCCGCCGCGCCAGAGTACCCTGCGCGGCGTAGCCGACGAAAATCACGCTACTGGCTTCGTTCCACAGGTTGTGGCGAAGGTGATGGCGGACGCGCCCTCCGGTGGCCATTCCCGAGCCGGCCATGATCACCGCGCCGCCGCGGATGCTGTTGATCGCCATCGAGTCGGCGGCGTCGCGCGTCAGCCGCAGCCCGGGCAGCGCGAACGGATCGGCGCGATGCAGGGCGCGGCCGAAATCCTCGCGCATCGCGCCCGGATAGCGTTCGAACACCTCGGTGGCCGAAATCGCCATCGGCGAATCGAGGAACACGGCCAGATGGCGCGGCAGCCGCTGCCGCGCGATGCCTTCGGCGAGCGCATACAGAACCTCCTGCGCGCGCTCGAGGGCGAAGGTCGGAATGACCACGTTGCCGCCGCGCGCGTGGCTGTCGGCCACCGCGTCGATCAGTTCGTCGACCGACGCCTGCCAGCCTCGGTGGTCGCGGTCGCCATAGGTGGTTTCCATGACCACGTAGTCGGGCGCCGCCGGCGGCGGCTGCGGGTCGTCGAGCAGCGGGCGGCCCGGATTGCCGATGTCGCCGGAGAAATAGACGCTGCGCCGGCCGCTCGCGTCGTCGTCGACCTCGACCAGGATCGACGCCGAGCCGAGGATGTGGCCGGCGTTCATGAACGTCGCCCAGACCTTGTCGGCGACTTGCACGCGGTTGGCGTAGGCGACCGCGCCGTCGAAAAACTGCATGCTGTGGAAGGCGTCGGCCACCGTGTACAGCGGCCGCGGCGTGTCGGCTCCGCGGTGCCGCGCGTGGCGCTCGGCGCGCCGCGCCTCTTCCTCCTGCAGCCCGGCCGCGTCGACCAGCACCAGCCGCGCCAGCTCGTGGGTCGGCGCGGTGGCGACGATGCGGCCGCGAAAGCCCCGCTTGACCAGCAGGGGAATGCGGCCGCAGTGGTCCAGGTGGGCGTGGGTCAGCAGCAGCACGTCGATCGACGCCGGGTCGAAGCCGAAATCCTCGGCGTTCTCCTCGGCGAGTTCGCGGCTGCCCTGGTACAGCCCGCAGTCGACGAGCACCCGCGCGCGGTCGGTTTCGAGCAGGTGGCACGACCCGGTCACCTGCTTGGCAGCGCCGTGACACGACAGCCGGATCATCGCCCGTCTCCTTCCCCGCCGGCCAGTTCCAGCAACGCGTCGGCGAGTTCGGCGTCGAGCGCGATGCGCTCGACGCCGTCGACCGCCGCGGTGGTGTCGGCGCAGGCGATGCGCGTGGCGCCCGCGGCGCGCAGCGCGGTCAGCGCGTCGCCGGCGAACAGACCGTGCACGACCACACAGGCCGCGGCCGGACGGCCCGCGGCGCGCAGGTGCTCGAGCGACGCCACCAGGGTGCGCCCTGTGCTGACGATGTCGTCGAGCAGAACCGGTTGGCGGTCCGGGTACGGCGACAGATCGGGAATGGTCGCGCTGACGTCGCGGTCGCCGTTGCGCTGCTTGTCGACGACCACGACCGGAGCGCCGGCGCGCGCGGCCACGTCGTCCGCCCACTGCGCGCTCTCGCCGTCGGGGCCGATGACCAAAGGGCGTTCGACATGCGCGCGGATCCAGTCCGCCAGCCTCGGCGCGGCGTGCAGCACGGACGTGCGCGCGGTGTAGATCTCGGCCAGGTCGTGGATGCGGTGCAGGTGCGGGTCGACCGTCAACAGCCAATCGAAACGCGACGACAGAAGCTCGGCGTACAACCGCGCCGAAAAGGCCTGCCCAGGCGCGAAACGGCGATCCTGGCGCATGTACGCCAGGTACGGCGCGACCAGGCCGACGCGCGCCGCGCCGAGCTCGCGCAAGGTGGCCGCGGCCGCCAGCAGCGGCACGGTCTTCGCGTCGGCGCCGTCCAGGCTGCACAGCAGCACGGCGTGCGCGCCGGGGCGCGGCGGCTGCACCCGGACCAGCGTTTCGCCGTCCGGAAAGCGGTGCAGCACGCAACCGGCCAGCTCGACCGCGCAGCGCCCGTGCAGCGCCTGCGCCAGCGCCCGGGCGCGCTCCTCGTTGCCGGGCAACGCGTACAGCTGCAGGTTCATGCCGACTCCTCGAGATGGACGATGTCCGGGTGGTGGCGAACGAACACCGCGGCGTAGTCGAGCTCGCCTTGCGATTCGGCGTGCAGCTCGAACATCGGCGCGCCGCGCGCGACGCGGTCGCCGACGTGCACCGCCAGCCGGATTCCGGCGGTTTTCGCGTGCGGCGCTCCGGCCAGCTTGGCCGCGCGCGCCAGCAGCCGGTTGTCGATGCGCGCCACCCGCCCTGCCGCGGGCGCGGCCAGCGGCTGGCGGAACGGCGCCACGCCGGGTTCGCGCACGCCGCCCTGGGCGCGGCAGATGGCCTGGAGCTTGCGCCAGGCGCGGCCGTCGGCCAGCGCGCGACGCGCCAGTTCGTGTGCCTCGGCGCCTTGCGCCAGGCCGCCGCATTCGAGCACGGCGGCGGACACCTGCAGCGCGCGCTGGCGCAAGTCATCGGGCGCGTCGGTCGCGCCCTGCAGCACGGCGAGCACGTCGTGCGCTTCCAGCGCCGGGCCGATTCCGCGGCCCACCGGCTGGCTGCCGTCGCTGATCAGCCCGTGCAACGTCAGGCCGATGGCGTGCGCCGTGCGCCGCAGCGCGGCCAGCAACGACTGCGCGTCGGCCTGGCTGCGCACCTTGGCGGTCGGCCCGGTGGGGATGTCGATGACCACGTGGGTCGATCCTGCGGCGACCTTCTTCGACAGCACCGACGCCACCAACTGGCCCTCGCTGTCGAGGTCGAGCATGCGCTCGACGCGGATCAGCAGATCGTCGGCAGGGCTCATGTTCATCGCCCCGCCCCAGACCATGCAGGCGCCTTCGGCCTCGACCACCCGGCGCATGGCGTCGAGCGACAGGTCGACGTGGGTCAGCGTCTCGAGGGTGTCGGCGGTTCCGGCCGGCGAGGTGATGGCGCGCGAACTGGTCTTGGGCATCAGCAGCCCGAGGCTGGCGACGATCGGCACCACGATCGGCGTCGTGCGGTTGCCCGGCAGTCCGCCGATGCAGTGCTTGTCGACCACCACCGCCTGCGGCCAGCTCAGGCGCGCTCCGGCGTGCACCATCGAGCGGGTCAGCGCGGTGACTTCGCCGGCGTTGAGCCTGCCGTCGGCGCAGGCGACCAGGAAGGCCGCGATCTCGACGTTCGACAGCCGCCCGGCGACGGTGT
>JAJZHS010000087.1 GCA_021798395.1 Pseudomonadota bacterium | reverse complement strand
TCGGAAAAGCTCGTCTGCATCGTCGTTCCTCGCGCCCTCCGGCGCTCAGGACCATTGTTCCAGTTCAGCCCCCGCTCGGCCAGCGCTCGACGCCGGCCGCGGGGAATTGATCAGTGTTTCCCTAGGCACCTGCATGGAAAAATGAATCGGCACAAACGCCAAGCTATCGCTGCAGCGCGTCGCGCTCATACTATAGCGTCCACGTCGCGCGTTCGGGCGGTTGTTGGCTTACATATGGTTGCGTCCGCGGCACGTTTCCGGTGCGTCGCGGTCAACCGAGGCGCACCGCGCGGCGTTGTGCTGAAAGACCATGCCGTCGTGCGCAGGGCTGGGTCGGCGGTCGCATGCCGCGGCGCAAGCCACCTGTGCACAGTCCTACAATGTCACTTTGGGGGTAGTTTCGATGAAGCAGTCCTGGCAGTTGAGCATCTCGGCGCTCGCAGTCGCGTTTGCGCTGGGCGGTTGCGCGTCGGCGGTGAAGAAGCCCGCGGAACCGGCGGCGGCCGCCAAGCCCGCGAACACGTCCAACAACGGTGCGCAAACCGCGGTCGCCGCGGTGCAGGCCCCGGTCGAGCAGAACCTGGGACCGGCGCCGAACGTTCCGCGCAGCGTCTTTTTCGCGTTCGACAAGTACAACGTGCAGGCCAAGTACCGCCCGGTGGTCGAGGCCAACGCCCAATACCTGACGTCGCATCCGAACGCGCACACGCAATTGCAGGGCAATACCGACGCGCGCGGCAGTCGCGAATACAATCTGGCCCTCGGCCAGCGTCGCGCCGACGCGGTGATGAAGGCGATGGAACTGCTCGGCGCGAAGCCGCAGCAAATGGAAGCGATCAGCTTCGGCAAGGAAAAGCCGAAGGCCCTCGGCACGACCGAGGCTGATTACGCCGAAAACCGTCGCGTCGACATCGTCTACACCAAGTAAGCGCGCCGCACGTTGCGGCGGCGCGCGTCGCGCGCCCCGCCGCAACGGCCGAGACGCCCCGTGCGCGCTGTGCGCGCGCGGTCTGTTCGGTGCGCACCGGGGTGCATCAGACGGAGGCTGCGCGATGAAGCGGATGGAAAGCGCGGAGTACGTCGCGCTGGTTCTGGTCCTGGCCGGAATCGCGTTCGCCGTGCTGCACTGGGAGCGGGTGGTCGGCGTCGTCGACGCGATCACGCATCGCGCCGAGCGGAGCCTGGCTCCTGCGCCGCCGATGCCCGGATCCCAGGTGGCCAGCGCGCCGCTGGCCGGAGCCGGATCGGGCGCGCCACGCGCCAGGCCCGGCGCCAGCGCGCCGCGCGAACTGCTGTTGCCGAAGCCCGCCGCGCCCTTGCCGCCCCTGGCGCGCAGCGATGCGCTCGCCGCGCGCGCATTCGGCGCGCTGGTCGGCCACGCCGCGTTCGCACGCTGGTTCCTTCCCAGATCGCTGATCGAGCACATCGTCTCGACCATCGACAATCTGGGCCGCCGCCACGTCCCGGTGAGCCACTGGCCGTTCCGCCCGGTGCCCGGCGCGTTCCGCGTGCGCCGCGACGGCGCACGGATCTGGATCGCCGCGGGCAACGCGCAGCGCTACGCGACCTACGTCGCGATGCTGCGTCGCGTCGACCCGGCCGCGCTGGTCCGCACCTATCTGCGTCTGTACCCGCTCGTGCAGCGGGCCTGGCGCGACCTGGGCTATCCCCACGGCCAGTTCAACGACCGGCTGCGACAGGTGCTGGCCAATCTGCAGGCCGCCCCGCAGCCGGCGCCTCCGGTGGCGCTGAAGCAGCCGCACGTTCTGTACCGCTACGCCGATCCGGCGCTCGAGACGGCCTCGGCGGGGCAGAAGATCCTGATGCGCATCGGGCCGCGCAACGAAGCTCTGGTCAAGCAGTGGCTGGGCCAGGTGCAGGCGGACCTCGACCGCCACCTGAAGCCCCGGGTGCGCAAGGCCGCCGTGTCAACGCAGTAGTTCCGCGTCGGGCTCCCGGCCTCCCGGCCGCTGCCCAAGCCAGTGCAGGACCTCGTAGCACGCGCCCATGGTGTGGTAGTCGGTCTTGCCCGGGGGACTCTTGTGGTCGTCGAGCGGCGCGAAATCGGCCGCGCGCACCCGATACCACGCACCGTGCACGCGGTCGACCAGATGGCGCCACGCCACCTGCCAGATGCGCGCATACCAGTCCCAATAGCGCGCATCGCCGGTGCGCACCGCCAGCGCCGCGGCCGCGGCGAAGCTCTCCGCGTGCACCCAGAAATGCTTGTCGGTGTCGTACGCGGTGCCATCGGGCGCGAAGCCGTAGATCAGCCCGCCGTGGCGCGCGTCCCAGCCATGGCGCATAGCCGCGGCGAACAGAGCCTGCGCGCGCTGCAGCAGCCACGGCGGGCGCTGCGCCGAAGGCAGCCGTTGTTCGAGCTGCAGCAGCAGCTTGGCCCATTCGGTCAGGTGCCCGGTCTGCACCCCCCAGGGGCGGAACAGATCGTCGCGGCGCCCGCGGTTGTAGGTCCAGTCGGCGCTCCAGTCGGCGTGGTAGTGCTCCCAGACCAGGCCGCCGCACTGCGCGGCCAGGCCGCACACCACCGCTTCGGCGAGCCGCAGCGCGCGCTGCACGAAACGTTGGGCTCCGGTGGCATCGAACGCCGCCAGCATCGCCTCGCAGGCGTGCATGTTCGCGTTCTGGCCACGGTACGACGCGACGCGCCAGCCGCCATCGGCCTCGTCGGCGTACAGGCCGTTCCGCGGCTCCCACAGGCGCTGCTCGAGGATTGCGAACACCGCGTCCGGATCGGCGTCGGTGACGCCGGCCATCCGGGCATGGGCGTGCGCGAGCAGCACGAAGGCAAGCCCGTAGGTGCGCTGGGTGCGGTCGCGCACGGCCGCCGCCGAGCCGTCCCAGTCGAGCACCCAGGCGTAGCGACCGTCGGCGTCGCGGTGCACCTGTTCCAGGAAGCACCACGCGTGTGCGAGCGCGGCGCGGTGGTACGGATCACCGAAATGGCGCCAGGCCATCGCGTGGTTGAACACGAAGCGTGCGCTGCTGACCAGGTGCCGCGTGCGCCGGTCGTAGACGCTGCCGTCGTCGCGGTAGCCGTGGAACATGCCCCCCGCGGGATCGCGCTCGGCGCCGCGGTAGAAGGCCAGGATCGCGCCGACATGCGCGCGCAGGAACGACGGCGCGCGAAAGTCGACCGCGTCGACCGCGTCGTCCGCACTCGGGCAGCGCGCGTCGCCCGCCATCGCTCACGCCAGCCGCTGCTGCGAGCGGGCGTCGAAGAGCACCACGCGGCCCGGGTCGACGCACACCGCGACGATCTGCCCGGAGTGCAGCGACACCTCGGGGTCGAGCCGCGCGGTGAGCTCCTGCCCGCCGACGTCGAGTACCGCCAGGATATCGGCTCCGGTCGGCTCGACGACGTCGACGCGCGCCTGCAGCGCGGCGCGGCGCGCCGCGGGCGCCGCGCCGTCGCGCAGCAGCGCGACGGCCTCGGCACGCACGCCGACGATGACCGCGTCGGTGCCGCGCCGGGACAACGCGGCACCGGCCTGCGGCAGCGCCAGCCGAGCCCCGCCGCCGAGCTGCAGCCACGGCCCGCCGTCGCCCGCCGACACCGTCGCGCGCAGCAGGTTCATCCGCGGCGACCCCATGAAACCGGCGACGAAGGTATTCGCCGGCCGGTGATAAACCTCGTGCGGAGTCCCGAACTGCTGCACGACGCCGTCCTTCATCACCGCGATGCGCGTGGCCAGGGTCATGGCTTCGATCTGGTCGTGGGTGACGTAGACGATGGTCGCGCGCAGGCTCTGGTGCAGGCGCTTGATTTGGGTGCGCATGTCGAGCCGCAGCTGCGCGTCGAGGTTCGACAAGGGCTCGTCGAAAAGGTACAGCCGCGGCTCGCGCGCCAACGCGCGCCCGATGGCCACGCGCTGGCGCTGCCCGCCCGACAACTGGCGCGGCTTGCGCCCCAGCAGGTGCCCGAGCTGCAGCGTGGACGCGACCTGTTGCACCCGCAGTGCGCGCTCGGCGCGCGCGACCTTGCGCATGCGCAACGGAAACGCGATGTTCTGCTCGACCGTCATGTTCGGGTACAGAGCATACGACTGGAACACCATCGAGATATCGCGCTCGGCGGGCGCCAGTTCGGTGATGTCGCGGCCGTCGAGGCTGATGCGGCCTCCGCTGGGCTCGTCGAGTCCGGCGATCATGTTCATCAGCGTACTTTTGCCGCAGCCCGACGGCCCGACCAGGACCAGGAACTCGCCGTCGTCGAGATCGAGCGAGACGTCGTGCAGCGCCGTGACGTTGCCGTAGCGCTTGTGAACCTTGTTCAGATGCAGTCTGGCCATACCGCCCTCACCCCTTGACCGCGCCGGCCATCAGTCCCCGCACGAAATACCTGCCCGACGCCACGTACACGACCAACGTCGGCACCGCGGCGACGATCGCGGCTGCGAAATAGACGTTGTATTCCTTGAACCCCATCGAACTGTTGACCAGGTTGTTCAGCGCCACGGTGACCGGCGCGGTCGCGTCGTCGCCGAACGTCGACCCGAACAGGAAGTCGTTCCAGATGTTGGTGAACTGCCAGATCAGCGTGACGACGATGATCGGCCCGCTGTTGGGCAACAGGATGCGCAGCAGCACGCCGAAGAAGCCCGCGCCGTCCATGCGCGCGCTGCGCACCAGGTCGCGCGGGAAGTGGGCGTAGTAGTTGCGGAAGAACAGCGTCACGAAACCGATGCCGTAGACCACGTTGACGAACACCAGACCGGCGATGGTCCCCGACAGGCCGAGCGCGCCGAGCAGCCGCGCCATGGGGATCAGCACGATCTGGAACGGAATGAAGACCGAGAACAGCAGCAGCGCGTACACGAACTCGGCGCCGCGCATCCGGTACTGGGTCAGCGCGTAGCCGTTGAGCGCGCCGACCGCGGTCGACAGCAACACCGCCGGAACCACGATCAGGAACGAGTTCGCGAAATACGGCCGCAGCCCCTGCGCCGACACGCCGATCTGCGCGCTGCTCCAGGCGCGAAGCCACGGCTGCACGGTCCAGTGCCGCGGCCACTGCAGCAGGCCGCCGCTCTGGATCTCGCTCAGCGGCTTGCAGGCGTTGAGCAGCATCACCAGCAACGGCGCCACGCACAGCACGGCCAGCACGACCAGGGCGCCGTGGGCCATCCACCGCGTGACTCGCATCGCCACCTCCTTTGCCCGCTCAACCGCGCGCGACCCGCCTGCTCTCGTGGACCAGATACGGCAGCACGAACACGACGATGGCGCCGAGCATCAGCACCGAACTCGCCGACCCCACGCCCATTTCGCTGCGCGTGAACGTGTACTGGTACATGAAGATCGACGGCAGCCAGGTCGCGTTGCCCGGCCCGCCACCGGTCATCGCGACGACCAGGTCGTAGCAGCGGATCGCGTTGGTCGCCAGCACCACCGCGGCCGACGCGAACACGGGGCCGAGCTGCGGCACGATCACGTACCGATAGACTTGCCACGGCCGCGCGCCGTCGATCCGCGCCGCATGCACCGGCTCGACGTCCAGACCGCGCAGCCCGGCGAGGAACATCGCCATGACGAATCCGGCCGACTGCCAGATCGCGGCCAGCGCGATGCAATACAACGCTCGGTCGGACCGCACGATCCAGTCGAACGTGAAGCCGGTCCAACCGAGGTGCCGCACGATCCCCTGCACGCCGATCGCCGGGTCGAGCAGCCACTTCCACGCGGTTCCGGTGACGATGAACGACAACGCCATCGGATAGAGGAAGATCGTGCGCCAGAATCCCTCGGCGCGAACCCCCTGCTCGATCAGCACCGCGAGCAGCAGCCCCAGCGCCAGGCTCGCGCCGATGTACACGACGGTGTAGATCCAGACGTTGCCAGCCGCGATCCACCAGTTGCGCAGCGCCAGCAGGACCTGATAGTTTTGCGTGCCGACCAGCTCTGCGCTCGGCAGCATGCGCGACGCGGTGAACGACAGATAGCCGCTGTAGGCGATGAAGCCGTACACGCAGACCGCCACCAGCAACACGCTGGGGCTCAAGACCAGCACCGGCAAGAAGCGAAGTTTCATCGCATCGACACCCTGCATCAGTACCGCGCGCGCGCCGCCGCGGCCAGCTGCACCGCGGCCTCGGACGGAGAGATCTCGCCGTCGAAGGCGCGCGCGACGATGTCGTAGAAAGCGTGCTGGATCGCCGGCGCGACCGCGTAGCCCTGCGACATCGAACCCATCAGCGTTGCGTTCCGGTCTGCCTCCGCCAGGTCGGCGATGGCCTTGGCGCCGCAGGCGTTGAAGCCCGCCGACGACACGCCGAGAAGCGCCGGCGCAGCGCCCTTGACACGATTGAAGCGGGCCTGCACCTCGGGGGTCATCACGTCCTCGACCATGCGTTCCTGCGCCGCGCGATCCTTGACCTTGAAGAACACGAACGCGTCGGAGTTGAACGTCACCGAGCCCTGCGTCCCGGGCGTGCGCAGGCACAGGTAGTCCTTGCCGGGAACGCGCCCGGCATGGTTGAACTCGCCCAGCGCCCAATCGCCCATCATCTGGAAACCGGCGCGCCCGTTGATGACCATGCCGGTGGCGACGTTCCAGTCGCGGTTCGCGTAATCGCCGTCGACATACGGGCGCAACGCGCGCAGGCGCGTGAACGCGATGCGCATCGTCGGCGAGTCGAGTGCGGCCGGTTCCAGGTCGATCAGCGCCCGGCGGTAGAACGCGGGGCCGCCGGTCGACAGCACGATGCCGTCGAACATGGTCGCGATCTGCCAGGGCTGGCCGCCTGCGGCCAGGGGGACGAACCCGGCCTTGCGGACCTTGTCCAGGTCGGAGACGAACGCGTCCCAGTCGGCCGGCGCACGCGCGATGCCGGAGCGCTCGAGCACCGCCTTGTTGGCCCACACCCAGTTGCTCGAGTGCACGTCGATCGGTGCCGCGACCCAGCGCCCGTCGCGCATGTCGAACGCCTGCAGCGCCTTCGGCACCCGTTGCGCCCAGCCGCCGCTGCGCGCCAGCGGCGTCAGATCCTGCAAGGCGCCCTGCGCCGCCCAATCGCGGATGTCGAAGCCGAGCATCTGCGCCGCGGTCGGCGGGTCGCCGGACAGGACCCGCGCGCGCAACGTGGTCATCGCCTGCGCGCCGCCGCCGCCGGCGATCGGCACGTCGCGCCATTGCACGCCCTGCGCGCGCAGCGTGCTTTCGAGTTGCTGGAGGGCAGCGGCCTCGCCGCCCGCGGTCCACCAATGCAGCACCTGCACGTCGCCGGCGGCCCCCGGGGACGCGGCATGCGCGCAAGCCGACGCACAAGCAAACGCGAAGACAGACGCGAGAACAGATGCGGGAATCGGGTGCTTCACGGTGATCTCCAGACAACGGGTTGGCGAACGCAGCCGACAGAACGCAGCCGACAGACAGGCTCGGATTCCGGCCTTGCCGAAACCCTTGCCTCGACACCCGGTTTCGACGTAGCTTAACGACGTACCCATGGCTGCACGCAAGCAAAAGCCCTTACAGAACACCCGGAGCCGTTTCGCAACATCTTGTATTCGCAGATTTTTTTTCGATTGCAAAAAATTCGCGGCAATGGTTCAAAGTTTCGACCACTGTCGTTTGAATGTATTTTTCTTACACCGACGGAAAGGCCATTTAAAATGACATCCACCATGAAGCGAGCATCAGGCCGATTTTTCGCGGGTCCGAATCGACCGTCGCATCGACGACGAGGCGGTATATTGGGTGGCGCCGATGCGAGCGATGCGCAGCAGCGCCGACACCCGCCCATCGCAGCGCCGCGCCCGCGCTGTTCCGCTTTCGCCACACCGATCGACTCCTGGGCCACGGCATGATCGTGGTCTGTGGCGAAGCGCTCATGGACGTGTTCGGTGTCGCGCCGACGCCGACCGGCCATGCGCTGGACGCGCGCGTCGGCGGTTCGCCGTTCAACCTCGCGGTCGGCCTGGCGCGGCTGCGCCAGCCGGTCGCGCTGTTCGGCACGATTTCGACCGACTTCCTCGGCCAGCGGCTGTGGCAGGCGCTGGCCGAGGAAGGCGTCGCGCTGGCCGCAGTCCGGCGCAGCGCGGCACCGACCACGCTCAGTCTGGTCGGAACCGACGCCGCTGGACAGCCGTCCTACGCCTTCCACGGCAGCGGCGGCGCAGACCGCGACCTGCCGCGCGACGCCCTCGCCAGCGTGCCGCCGGGGCTGCGCGCGCTGCACCTGGGCTCGTACACCGCGATCGTGCCGCCGGCTGCGGCGACGCTGCGTGCGCTGGTCGAGCGCGTGCGCCGCCGCTGCCTGATCGCGTACGACCCGAACCTGCGGCTTGCGGTCGAGCCCGATCGCGCGCGTTGGCGCGCCATGCTCGCGTGGATGCTGCCGCGCGCCGACCTGATCAAAGTCAGCGACGAGGATCTGCGCCAGCTCGACCCCGGGCTGTCGGTCGACGCCTTCGCGCGCCATGCGCTGGCGCAGGGTTGCGGCTTGCTGATCGTCACCTGCGGCGCGCGCGGCGCGCTGGCCTGGAGCCGCCGCGCGCACGCCATCGCGCCGGCCGTACCGGCGGCCGTCGTCGACACCGTCGGCGCCGGAGACAGCTTCCAGGCCGCGACACTGGCCTGGCTCGCCGAGCACGACTGCCTCGCCGCCGACGCCGCGGGCGCGCTGCACGCCGACGCGCTGCACGCGCTGCTGCGCTTTGCCGCCACCGCCGCAGCGCTGACGTGCGGCAGGCGCGGCGCCGACCTGCCGCGGCGCGACGCGGTCGAC
>JAJZHS010000086.1 GCA_021798395.1 Pseudomonadota bacterium | reverse complement strand
CACGCCGTGGATCTGCTGTGCCGCATGCTGCTCGAGCCCGGCGACGCGGTGCTGGTCGACGACCCCTGCTATTTCAATTTCCTCGCCCTGCTGCGCGCGCACCGGGTGCGCGTGATCGGCGTGCCGCGCGGTGCCGACGGTCCCGATCTGGAGGCGTTCGACGACGCGCTGCACCGCCACCGGCCGCGGCTGTACCTGACGCAAAGCGTGCTGCACAACCCGACCGGCGGCAGTCTGTCGGCAGCGCTGGCGCACCGCCTGCTGCAGCGCGCCGAGCAGGCGCAGCTGACCATCGTCGAGGACGACATCTACGCCGACCTCGACGCCGGCGCCGGCGTGCGACTGGCCGCGTTCGACGGACTGCGTCGGGTGGCGTACCTGGGCGGGTTCTCGAAGACGGTCAGCGCCGCGGCGCGCTGCGGCTACGTCGCATTGCGCGGCGACTGGGTCGAGCCGCTGCTCGACCTGAAGGTGGCGACCAGCTTCGGCGACGGCCGCATCGCCGCCGACCTGGTGCTGGCGGTGCTCGGCGACGCTGCCTGGCAGCGTCATCTCGAACAGTTGCGTGCGCGCCTGGCCGACGCCCGCGGCCACGCGCTGCAGCGGCTGCAGCGCATCGGCATCGTGCCGCAGCTGCCGCCGTCCGGAGGCCTGTTCGCCTGGTGCCGGCTTCCCGACGGCATCGACGCGGCGCAGCTGGCGCGCTGCGCGCTGGGGCGCGGGCTGCTGCTGGCGCCGGGCAATGTGTTCAGCGCCGCGCAGCGCTGCTCCGGGACCATGCGCGTCAACGTCGCGCAGTGCCAGGCGCCTGCGGTGTTCGATCGCCTGCAGCGCGCGCTCGACGACTGCGCGCGCGCGCCGACTTGCCAGGACACCGCGTGATGGCGATTCGCATCGTTCGCCTGGGAAGTCCGCGCGTGGCCGAAGAAGGTCCGCGCATCGGCACCGTGCGGCGGCCGCCGCGCGGGCCCTCAGATCCAGTCCGACAGCAGCGGCGGCGCGCGCATCAGGGTCAGCTGGTCGCGCAGCTCGACGATGCGCTCCTGCCAATAGCGCGCGGTGCCGAACCAGGGGAACGCGGCCGGGAACGCCGGGTCGTCCCAGCGCCGCGCGATCCACGCGCTGTAGTGGATCAGCCGCAGCGTTCGCAGCGCCTCGACCAGCTGCAGCTCGCGGCGGTCGAAGTCGTGGAACACGGCGTAGCCGCGCAGCAGCGCGTCGAGCTGGGCGCGCATCTGCGCCGCGTCGCCGGCCAGCAGCATCCACAGATCCTGCACCGCCGGGCCGAGGCGGCTGTCGTCGAAGTCGACGAAATGCGGCCCGCGATCGGTCCACAGCAAGTTGCCGGCGTGGCAGTCGCCGTGCAGCCGCAGCTGGCGCACGCGCCCGGCGCGCTGCCAGACTTCGCGCACCGCGTCGAGCGCCTGGTCGACCGCGGCCAGCCAGCCGGCGCGCAGTTCGCTCGGCAGCCACGGGCCGGCGGCGATCAGCTGCCGCGGCTCGACGCCGAAGCTGTCGATGTCCAGCGCGGGGCGCGCGCGGTAGCTCCCGGTCGCTCCGACGGCGTGGATGCGGCCGAGGAAGCGCCCGATCCATTCGAGCACCTCGGGCTGTTCCAGCTCGGGCGTGCGTCCGCCCTGGCGGGCGAACAGCGCGAAGCGGTGGCCGAAAGCGTGGTGCAGGGTGGCGCCGGCGATGGCCAGCGGCGGCACCACCGGGATTTCGCGCGCGGCGAGTTCGACGCTGAACGCGTGTTCCTCGAGGATCGCGGCGTCGCTCCATCGCTGCGGGCGGTAGAACTTTGCCACGCACGCGCTGCCGTCGTCGAGCCCGACCTGGAACACCCGGTTCTCGAAGCTGTTGAGCTGCAGCAGCCGGCCGTCGCAGCGCAGACCCAGCGCGTCGATGGCGTTGAGCACGCAGTCGGGGGTCAGATCGGCGTAGACGGGGGCGGAGGACATGGGCGCGGCGCGCAGGACGGGCCGCGCATTGTGGCACAGCGCCGAGCGCGGCCCGGTGTCGCTCGGGCACGACACGGCCGTGCCAACGAATCAAGCACTTGCGGCAACCCTGCGCACGGCGTCGCCGTCACGGGACAAGGTCGGCCGCGGTGGCGCCGCGCGGTGCGCCGAGGAACCGCTGCGCTGCGGCCAAGTGCTTGATGCGCAACATGAATGCAAGGGCTGGCACGGCTGTCGCTTGGTCGTCGTCGGAGGCGCCGCGGTGGCGCCGCCGAGCGAACCCAAACCCTGGAGGACATCGACATGCACGTCACCGAACGCTCATTGTGGAAATCGACCCGCGCGCTGCTCCTGGCGGGAATGCTCGCCGGCCTGCCGGCTGCCTCGACCCTGGCAGCCGGCATCGGCGCTGCCGGCATGCCGCCGGCGCACGGCCAGCAAGGCGCCGACACCGGCGCTGCGGCGCACAAGAGCGCTGCCGAATGCGAAACCGACGCCAAGGCGCAGGGGCTGCGCGGCAAGCAGGCCAAGCAGTTCGTCAAGACCTGCGAGGGCGCTGCCTGAGCCGGGGGTCGCATCGCCAGCGCAGCGCCGACCGCGCTGAGGCCGGGTGCGGCCCGGTCCTGCGCCGGGCAGGTGCGCGGCGGTGCGTCAGGCGGGCGCGTCGACGACCTCGGCGGCGCTGCGAAAGGCTTCCACCGCGCTGGGCACGCCGCAGTACACCGCCGCGTGCAGCAGCACCTCCTGGATTTGCTCCACGCTGGCGCCGTTGCGCAGCGCGCCGCGAACGTGGCCTTTGAGCTCGTGCTGCTTGCCCAGCGCGGCGAGCATGGCAATGGTGACCAGGCTGCGGGTTTTCAGGTCCAGCCCGGGGCGCTGCCAGACGTCGCCCCAGGCGTTGCGGGCAATGTGCTGCTGGATCGGCGCGGTGAACGGCGTGGTGCCGGCCAGCGCGCGGTCGACGAATGCGTCGCCCATGACGTGCCGGCGCATCGCCTGCCCTTTGTCGTGTTGTTCGTCGTGCATCGTGCTTGGTGGTTGCGCGTTCGGGCTGTCGATTATGGCCCAGTCGCGTCCGGAGTGAATTCCAGCAGCCATTCCTGGCCGACGAGGGATTGGCCGAAGCTGTGGTGCGCCTGTTCGCTCAGCAGGCGGAAGCCGGCGCGCTGGTACAGCCGCCGGGCGGCGGCGAGCACGTCGTTGGTCCACAGCATGATGCCGCGATAGCCGGCCTGGCGGGCGAAGCCGACGGCTTGCTCGACCAGGCACCTGCCGACGCCGTGGCCGCGGGCAAAGGGCTCGACCAGGAGGCAGCGCAGTTGCGCCAGGCGGGTGTCTTCGGCGCGCGGCACGACGAAGGCACAGCCGGCGCGCGCGCCGTCGAGTTCGGCGATCCAGCACTGCCGCCGCGCGTCGCGCCCGGCCTCGGCGGCGAAGGCGCCGAACAACTGCGCGACCAGCGCTTCGAAGCTGCGGTCCCAGCCGTATTCCGCGGCGTACAGCTCGCCGTGGCGCTCGATTGCCCAGCCGAGGTCGCCGCTGGCCCACGGGCGCAGCGTGCATGTGCCGCGCGCCGGCTCCCACAGCCGGCGCAGCGCGTCCATCAGGGCGACCGCCTGCGCCCGTCGCGGCGCGGGCAGGGTGCAGAGCTGGGCGGCGACCGCGGCGCGCGATGCGGCGTCGAGCGCGTTGAACGCCGCGCGCCCGGACTCGGTGAGCTCGAGTTGGCGCGCGCGCGCGTCGTGCGCCGAGGGCCGCCGGCGCAGCAGCCCGTCGGCTTCGAAGGCGTGCACGATACGGCTCAGATAGCCGGCGTCCAGGCGCAGCAGATCGCCGAGGCGCTGCGCGGTGAGTACCTGGCGGGTGCCGAGTTCGAACAGCACGCGGGCCTGGGTCAGGGTGTAGGGGCTGGCGAGCAGGTATTCGTCGAGTACGCCGATGCGCCGGGTGTAGTCGCGGTTGAACGCGCGCACCGCGTCGACCTGCTGCGCCATGGTCTCGTCGGCTGGGGGCATGCCTGGTTTCCTGAAGTTGCGCGCAGCGAACCGTACACGCATGCCGCGGCGGAGTCCAGCGATGCCGGGGCAAGCGCCTCATGGCGCCCGTGGGCGCTCCGGGGCGGGCAAGCCGACTGGCGCGACCACGGCTACGATACGCCCGACCGTCGAACGACAAGGAGGCGCTCACCATGCAGCAGGCAGGTCCGATGCGACTGCGCGACGTCGCGCTGGCGCTGCTCGTGGTCACCATCTGGGGGGCGAACTTCGTCGTCATCGAGGTCGGCCTGCGCGGCATGCCGCCGCTGTTTTTCACCACCCTTCGGTTCCTGTTCGCCGCGCTGCCGCTGGCGCTGTTCGTGCGCCGCCCGCAAGTGCCTTTCCATCTGCTGGCGGCGTGGGGGCTGGCGCAGTTCGCCGTTCAGTTCTTCCTGTTGTTCACCGGGATCGCGCTGGGCATGCCGCCCGGGCTGGCGTCGCTGGTGATCCAGTTGCAGGCGTTTTTCACCATCGGCCTGGCGCGGGTGCTGCTCGGCGAGCACGCGCGCGCCAATCAGCTGCTCGGCGCGGCGATCGCGCTGGCCGGCATGGGCGTGGTCGCCGCGCACATGGACCAACCCGGAACCCTGCTCGGGCTGGCCCTGGTGATCGCCTCCGGCGTGTCGTGGGCCTGCGCCAACATCGTCGTCAAGCGCGTGGGCCGGGCCGATGCGCTCGGCCTGGCGGTGTGGGGCAGCGTCGTGGCCTGCGTGCCGCTGGCGGTTGCCACCGTGGCCGTCGAAGGCTGGCCTGCGGTGCATGCCACGCTGCGCGGCATGGGGTGGGCGTCGTGGGCCGCCGTGCTGTTCCAGTCGTACCCGAACACCTTGCTCGGCTTCGGCGTGTGGTCGCTGCTGATGCGCCGCTACACCGCCGCGCAGGTCGCGCCGTACAGCCTGCTGGTGCCGGTGGTCGGCATGGGCTGCGCCGCGCTGGTGCTCGGCGAGCCGCTGCCGGGCTGGAAATTCGTCGCCGGAGCGCTGGTGCTCGGCGGCCTGGCGCTGAACCAGTTGCCGCCCGGCGTGGTGCGGCGGCTTGCGCGCGCGGGCTGAGCCGCCGCACTCAACCTTCTCGGTCCAGCTGGGCGCGGATGCGCTCGGCCAGCGCCTCGAGCGCGGCCGGGTCGGCCATGTCGCGCGCGTGCAGCCGCAGTTCGACGCCTTTCCAGCGCGGAATGATGTGGAAATGCACGTGCGCCACGGTCTGCCCCGCGGCGGCACCGTTGAACTGGCCGATGAACACGCCGTCGGGCCGCAGCGTCGCGCGCACCGCGCGCGCCAGGCGCTGGGTCATGCGCGCCGCGCCGAGCAGCGCGGGCTCGGGCAGGTCGAACAGCTCGGCCGCGGGGGCCTTCGGGATCACCAGCACGTGGCCCTCGGCCTGCGGCATGATGTCCATGATCGCGACCGCGTCGTCGCTTTCGGCCAGTTTGATGCACGGAAGTTCACCGCGCAGGATCTTGGCGAACGGATTCGAGGGGTCGTAGCGCATCGCGGTCTCCATCTGGTGTCGGCGACATCGTAGCGCCGCGCACGATCGCGCCGGCCTTCAGCCGGAGTCGCCGGTCCGGGGCGCGCGATGCGCCAGGTGCGCGTAGATGACGCGGTTGCGGCGCAGCGTTTCGTTCAGCGACGCCATCAGTTCGTTTTGCTGCTCGGCGGTCAGCTCGGCGAAGCTGCGCAGCAGCGCGACCTGCCGCGCGCTCAGTTCGCCGGCGGCGTCGAGCGCGCCGTCGAGCCAGAAGGCAGGCAGTTGCAAGCGCTCCTCGACGTAGCGGGCGAACGCTTCGCCGATGCGCTTGCTGCCGTTGAGGCAACGCGACACATAGCCCGGCTGGCGCTCGAGGCGTGCGGCCAGGGCCGACCGACCGCCGCGCCCGGGGAAACGTTCGGTCAAGATCTCATGAAGTCTGCTGCGACGGCGTTCGTAAATATTCATTACAACTTGCAATTATAGGAGATCTCTTGGTGACCAACAAGGTGATTTCGTTCGCATGTTTGGTTGAAGACAATTTTCAGGTACCCTTTGTTCCATCGAGTACTATTTCAAAATGTTGAACAATTGATCCGGAACAAAGTTGCATGGGCCCCGCGGAATCCCCGGTTCCATCTGACGCGTTGCGCGCATTGATCGATCACGTTTGCTCGGTGCTCGGATGCGATCGCGCCGAAGTGCGCGCCAGCGGAACGCCCGAAGGACTGGTCGAGTTGCGCGTGGCGCGGCTGTTCGCCGAGCGCGGCCCGTCGTACACCACGATGGTGGGCTCGCTCGAGCACGTGCAGCAGTGGATCGACCGATTGAGCGTTGAGCCCGGTGGCCAGTAGTCCGGTCGTCGAGCGGCGCCGGCGGTGCGATGATCAAAAAAATCGATTGAAAAAAGCAAAACAAGTCGTTTGATTGTTTTGTCTTGGGCCCGGACAATGCGTCGATGCCCCGACTTGACGTTCGTTCTTACCGCCGCGTCGCGCGGTTCTCCGACGCCGGCGCCTTCGTTCCCGGCATATTGCTGTGCGTGGCGATCACCGCGGCGTCCAGTGCCGTGCAAGCCGTCGAGGTCCGCCTCTGGGGACGGGCGTGGATCGAGGCGCTGGTCATCGCGATCCTGCTCGGAACCGCGGTGCGCAGCGTCTGGCGGCCGGGCGCGCGCTGGACTCCGGGAATCCACGTCAGCGCCAAGACTCTGCTGGAAATCGCCATCGTGCTGCTCGGCGCGTCGGTCAGCGTCGGGATGATCCGCCGCGCCGGGGTCGGGCTGCTCGCCGGCATCGTCGTGGTGGTGTTCCTGGCCATCGCGCTGAGCTACGGACTCGGGCGCGCGTTCGGCCTGCCGCGGCGCATGGCCACGCTGATCGCGTGCGGCAACTCGATCTGCGGCAACTCGGCGATCGCCGCGGTGGCGCCGGTGATCGGCGCGCGCAGCGACGACGTCGGCGCGTCGATCGCCTTCACCGCGGTGCTCGGCGTCGCCGTGGTGCTGCTGCTGCCGCTGCTGGCCGCGGCGCTGCACCTGCACGCGCAGGCGTTCGGCGTGCTCGCCGGACTGACCGTCTACGCGGTTCCGCAGGTGCTCGCGGCGGCGGCTCCTGCCGGGGCGGCGGCGGTGCAGATCGGCACCTACGTGAAGCTGGTCCGCGTGCTCACGCTGGGCCCGGTGGTGCTGGCGCTGTCGCTGCTGGCGCGCCGCGCCGATGACCGCGGCGCGCTGCGCGCCAGCTTCGGCCAGTTGGTGCCGTGGTTCATCGTCGGTTTCATCGCGATGCTGAGCGCGCGCGCGTTCGATCTGATCCCGCAGCTGCTGCTGCGCCCGATCGCCGTTGCCTCGACCTGGCTGACGGTGATTTCGATGGCAGCGCTCGGCCTTGGCGTGGATGTGCGCGCGGTGGCGCGCGCCGGCCCGCGCGTGACCGCGGTGGTCACGCTGTCGCTGGTCGGGCTGGGGGTGCTCGCCTGGACCCTGCTGACCCTGCTGCCGATCGGCACGCGCTGAGCGCGCAGGCCGGGGGAGTCCGGCGCCGCGCCGATGCGCCCCGGATGCGCGTCCTTGGTTGGTCTGGGCGGATCGGATACGATGCGATTTAAAGAATCAATGGGGTTCGGTCAGAAAATATAAAATCTATATTTTGCTGAATAGGCCTGGAACATTGGTGAAATCGCACGACGCATGCCGACGCTTGTTCGCTCCGGGCAAAGTCGGGTTGTTCGGCGGCGCGTGCGCGGCGTGGCCCGTGACGGCCGCCGCCGCCGGCGGCCCCGACTACGGCATGGTCTGGGCGCTGCCGTTCGCCGCGATGGTGCTGTCGATCGCGCTGGCGCCGTGGCTGCTGCCGCGCGCGTGGCACCGGCACCAGGGCAAGATCGCGCTGCTGTGGGCGGCGGCTTTCCTGCTGCCCGATGCGCTGCTGCACGGCGCGGCGGCCACCGCGCATCTGGCGCTGCACAGCCTGCTCGGCGACTACCTTCCCTTCGTGCTGATGCTGGCCACGCTGTACACCGTCGGCGGCGGAATCGCGGTGCGCGGCGACCTGCACGGCAGCGCGGCGCAGAACACCGCGCTGCTCGCGTTCGGCGCGGCGGCGGCCAGCGTGATGGGGACCACCGGCGCGGCGATGCTCTTGGTGCGGCCGTTGATCCACGCCAACGATCGGCGGCGGCACAACGCGCACGTCATGATCTTCTTCATTTTCATCGTCGCCAATGTCGGCGGCGCGTTGACCCCGCTGGGCGACCCGCCGCTGTTCCTCGGCTACCTCAACGGGGTGGGGTTCTTCTGGACGCTGCGCCACCTGGCCGCGCCGACGGCGTTGCTGTGCGGCCTGCTGCTGGCGTTGTTCTACGCGTTCGACAGCTGGTACTGGCGCCAGGCCGACCAGATCAAGCGCATTGACCCGTCTCCGGACAGCCGGGTGCAGGTGCTCGGGCGCTGGAACCTGCTGTGGCTGGCCGCCGTCGTCGGCATCGTGCTGGCCAGCGGAAGCTGGCGGTCCGCGGGCGCAGTCGCGCTCGGCGGCGTGACGCTGCGCTGGGGTGACCTGGCGCGCGACGGCGCGCTGGCGTTCGTGCTGCTGGCCTCGCTGGCCACGACGCCGCGCGCGGCACGCCAGGTGAACCATTTTCACTGGGCGCCGATGTTCGAGGTGGCGAAGTTGTTCCTCGGCATATTCATCAGCATCATTCCGGTGGTGGCGATGCTGCGCGCCGGAGCCGACGGGGCGTTCGCGCCGCTGGTGCGGCTGACCAGCGACGCGCACGGCGC
>JAJZHS010000085.1 GCA_021798395.1 Pseudomonadota bacterium | reverse complement strand
GCCGGCGCGGCTGGCGCCGGACTGCGCCGCCCGCGCCGGGCTTCACCACATCGTCGCGCTCGACGGCAACACCCTGGTGCTGCGCCCGCGCGACTCCTCCTGATTCCCACTTCCGGAGCCTTGCGATGGAATTCGCCGTCATCGTCGCCGTCATCGCGGTGATCATCGTCACACGCGGGGTCAAGGTCGTTCCCCAGCAGCACGCCTGGGTCGTCGAACGGCTGGGCAGGTACGACCGCACCCTCGCCCCCGGGCTGAGCTTCATCGTGCCCTTCGTCGACCGCGTCGCCTACCGCCACCTGCTCAAGGAAGTTCCGCTGGACATCGCCAGCCAGATCTGCATCACCCGCGACAACACCCAGCTGACGGTCGACGGCATCCTGTACTTCCAGGTCACCGATCCGATGCGCGCCAGCTACGGCTCGTCGAACTACGTGCTTGCGATCTCGCAACTGGCGCAGACCACCCTGCGCTCGGTGATCGGCAAGCTCGAGCTCGACCGCACCTTCGAGGAACGCGAGTTCATCAACAGCAGCGTGGTCTCCGCTCTCGACGAAGCGGCGACGACCTGGGGCGTCAAGGTACTGCGCTACGAAATCAAGGACCTGACTCCACCGGCCGAGATCCTGCACGCGATGCAGCGCCAGATCACCGCCGAACGCGAAAAACGCGCCGTGATCGCGACTTCCGAAGGCGCTCGGCAGCAGCAGATCAACCAGGCCGAAGGCGAGCGCCAGGCGTTCATCGCGCGCTCCGAAGGCGAGCGCCAGGCGGCGATCAACCGCGCGCAGGGCGAGGCCTCGGCGATCGAGGCGGTGGCCGGCGCCACCGCGCACGCGCTCGAGCTGGTGGCGGGGGCGATCGCCAAGCCCGGCGGCATCGACGCCGTGCAGCTCAAGGTCGCGCAGCAGGCGCTGGACGCCTACGCCAACCTGGCCAAGACGAGCACCACCCTGGTCGTCCCAGGCGACATGAGCCAGGCCGCCGCGCTGGTCGCGTCGGCCATGACGGTGCTGAAAAAGACCGGCTGATCCGGGACGCTCGGGCTCAACCGAGGAAATACCCGCGCAGGCCGCCGAGCAGCATATTGACGGCGATCGCCACCACCAGCATGCCCATCAGCTTCTCGGCGGCGCGCAGCACGGCGTCGCCGACGCGCCGCAGCAAGGCGTCGGCCAGCAGCAGCAGCGCGGCGCTGATCGCCACCGCCGCGCTGAGCGCGCCGATCCATACCGGCAGCCGCGCCGGCTCGCCGGCCGCCAGCAGCAGCACGGTGGCCAGCGCCGACGGCCCCGCGAGCAAGGGCACCGCGAGCGGGAACAACAGCGGTTCGCCGCTGCCCAGGGCGCCGAACAGCTCGGCGCCGCCGCTGAAGATCATGCGCACCCCGACCAGCAGCAGGATCACCCCGCCGGCGACCTGCAGCGACGCCTGCTGCAGGTCGAACAGGCGCAGGAATCCCTTGCCGCCGAGCATGAACGCGAGCAGCACGGCGTAGGCCAGCGCCGCCTCGCGCAGCGTCACCCGCACGCGTCGGCGTTCGGGCAGTGAACGCATCAGTCCCAGGTACACGCCGACGCTGCCGATGGGGTCGATGACCAGCAGCAGCAGCACCAGCGCCGAACTGAAGGTTTCGTGCTTCATCACGCGCGCGGATGGTGGCGCGCGTGCAACTGGCGCAAGCGCTCGCGCGCGACGTGGGTGTAGATCTGGGTGGTCGCGATGTCGGCGTGTCCCAGGAGCAGCTGCACCACGCGCAAGTCGGCGCCGTGGTTCAACAAATGCGTGGCGAACGCGTGCCTCAGGGTGTGCGGCGACAGCGGTGCGTCGATTCCGGCGCGCAGCGCATGGCGCTTGACCAGGGCCCAGAACATCTGCCGCGTCATGCCGCCGGCCGCCGAGCGCCCTGCACGGGCGCTGCGCCGGGTGACGAACAGGAACGGGCTGTCGCCTCCGCCGAGCAGTTCGCCGCGCGCACCGTCGAGATAGCGGCGCAGCGCGGCGGCGGCACCCTCGCCGAACGGAACCAGGCGATCCTTCGCACCCTTGCCGCCGACCACCTGCACCACCCCGTCGGCAAGGCTCAGGTGCAACCCGTGCAATGCGACGAGCTCGCCGACGCGCAGGCCGCTGGCGTACATCAGCTCGAGCATGGCGCGGTCGCGCAGCCCCAGCGCCCCGTCCGCGGCCGGAGCGAGCAGCAAGGCGTCGACCTGCGCTTCCGACAGCGTGTGCGGCCGCCGCGGCTGCTGCCGCGCGCGATCGAGGCGCACGGTCGGATCGTCGTCGCGCAGCCGCTCGCGCAGCGCCCACTGGTAGAAGCGCCGCAGCGCCGCGAGCCTGCGGTTCGACGCGCTTGCCCGGCTGCCGGCGAAGCGCGCGGCAAGATACGCCAGCACGGCGGCCTCGGCCGCGCGCACGATGCCGGCCCGCCGCTGCGCGCCGAGCCAGCGCGCGAACAGCGTCAGGTCGCTGCGGTACGCGGCCAGCGTGTTCGGCGCCAGGCCGTGCTCGAGCCACAGCGCGTCGCAGAAGCGCGTCACCGCGTCGACGCAAGCCTGGGGCGCCGGCGGCCATGCTTCAGACATCGACGCCCTCGTGGCGCAACAGCCAGCGCTTGAGCGTCAGCGCGTCGTCGGCGCGACTGCCGGCGAAGCCGCCGAGCCCGCCGGCACCGACGATGCGGTGGCAGGGGATGAGCGGCGCGAACGGGTTCGCGCGGCACGCCCCGCCGACCGCGCGCGGCGCGCTGCCGAGCAGCCGTGCGGCGTCGCCGTAGCGCAGCACCCGGCCGCGCGGAATCGTGCACAACAGCGCCCAGACCCGACGCTGGAACGCGCTGCCGCGCTCGGCCAGCGGCAGGCTGAAGCGGTGGTCGGCGTCGGCGCAGTACGCCCGCAGCTGCGCGTGCAGTTCGCGCACCAGCGCGCTGCGCGACGGCGCCGGCTGCGCCCCCGCGGCATCGGGAGCAAGATAGGCCAGTTCGTGCAGCGCGCCGTCGGCGCAGCGCACGCCGAGGCGGCCGAACGGCAGCGTCAGCACCGCGTCCCAGTCGGTCCGCGGCGCATCGTCCCATTCGGCGACGCGCCGCATCGTGTTGCGCGCTCGGTCCATGCCGTCGATCGTACGCCCGCGGCGACAGGCACGCGTCGCCTGCCACTGCTAATCTGTCGGGTTTACCGCGTCCGGCCATGTCGCACGACATCCTGCTGCTGTTCCCCGATTTCGCGCTGATCGCGCTGGGCTTCGCGCTGCGCAACTGGACCGCGCTGCAGCGCGACGTCTGGAGCGGAGTCGAACGGCTGGTGTACTACGTGCTGTTCCCGGCCTTGCTGTTCTCGACCAGCAGCCGCGCGCGCTACACCCTGGCCGGCGCGTCTGCGCTGATCGCCGCCGGCGTCGGCGCGCTGCTCGTCGGCATCGCGCTGAGCTACGCGGCGCTGCCGCTGGCCGCCGACCGGCGGCGCGCGGCCAGCGGCGCTCAGTGCGCGTTCCGCTTCAACTCGTACATCGCGCTCGCCGTGGCCGACGGCGTCGGCGGCGCGCACGCCGTGTCGATGGTCGCCGTGCTGATCGCATTCTGCGTGCCGCTGACCAACGCCGCTGCCGTGTGGGCGCTGGCGCGCCACGGCGGCCGCGGCCTGTTCGGCGAACTGGCGCGCAATCCGATGTTGCTGGCGACTCTGGCCGGGCTGCTGGCGCACGGCCTGGGGCTGCAACCGCCGCGGCTGCTGTGGCCGGTGCTCGACCGCCTCGGCGGCGCCTCGATCGCGCTCGGCCTGATGACCGTCGGCGCCGGATTGCGGCTCGGCGACCTGCACCGACAATGGCGGCTGAGCGCGTGGCTGATCGCCGTGCGCCACGTCGGCATTCCGCTGACGGGATGGGCACTGGCGCATGCGCTGCACCTGCCGCCGCTGCAGACCACGGTCGTGGTGCTGTTCAGCGCCGTGCCGACCGCGTCGAGTGCCTACGTGCTCGCCGCGCGCATGGGCGGCGACGCGCCCTACGTTGCCGGCCTGGTGTCGCTGTCGACCATTCTCGGCGCGGTCTCGCTGCCCCTGTTCCTGCTGCTCTCCGGCTGAGCGTCGGCGTCGGCGCCGGCGCGTTGCTGCAGCGCCCACGCGATGTGCTCGGCGACCAGCGCGTCGGCCGCGGCCAGCGCGGCGCGTAGCGCGGCTTCGATGGCGCCTTGCGCGGCGTGCGCGGCCGGCAGCCGGCGGCGCGCGTTGCCCAGCGCCACCGCCAGATTGCGCCGCCAGCGCCCGTAGCCGATGCGCCGGATCGGGCTGCCCTCGGTGCGCCGGGCGAACGCATCGGCGTCCCAGGCCCACAGCTGCAGCAGCGTGGGCGCATCGAACTCCGCGCGCGGCGCGAAATCGGGCACCGCGGCGACACGCGCGTAGCGGTTCCACGGGCACGCCAGCTGGCAGTCGTCGCAGCCGTAGATGCGGTTGCCCAGCAAAGGGCGCAGCGCGACGTCGATCGGCCCGTCGTGCTCGATGGTCAGGTACGCGATGCAGCGCCTGGCATCGAGCCGGTACGGTGCGACGATGGCGCGCGTCGGGCAGACGTCGATGCAGCGGGTGCACGAGCCGCAATGCGCGCTGGCCGGCGCGTCCAGCGGCAACGGCAGATCGACGAAGATCTCGCCGAGGAAGAACATCGAGCCGGCGTCGCGCCGCAACAGCAAGGTGTGCTTGCCGCGCCAGCCCAGCCCGCCGCGCACGCCCAGCTCGACCTCGAGCACCGGCGCCGAATCGGTGAACACCCGCAGCACCCGCGGCTTCGCGCGCGCGGCGAGCAGATCGGCCAGCCGCTGCAGCCGGCGCCGCAGCACCTTGTGGTAATCGCGTCCCCGTGCATACAGCGACACGCCGGCAGCCTGTGCATCGTCGATGCGGCGCCACGCGCGCGCGCGCCAGTCGTCCGCGACGTCGGCCAGGTAGTCCATGCGCGCGCTGATCACCCGCAGCGTGCCCGGCAGCAGTTCGGCCGGACGCGCACGCGTCAACCCGTGACGCGCCATGTAGTCCATGCCGCCGTGGCAACCGGCGTCGAGCCAGGCCTGCAAACCGGCTTCGGCCGAGTCCAGCCGCGCATCGGCGACCGTGATTTGCGAGAATCCCAGCGCGGCGCCCGCCGCGCGCAGTTCGTCCAGCAATTCGCTCCAGCGCCGCGCGTCGTCCATCGCCGCATCGTAACCCCGCCCCATGCCGACCTTGACCCGCCATTGCCCGCAGCCCGCCGACACCGACGCGCTCGGCGCCGCGCTGGCCGACGCGCTGCGCGCGCGCCGACTGCCCGCCGCGCTGCTGACGCTGCGCGGCGACCTCGGCGCCGGCAAGACCACGCTGGTGCGCGCGCTGCTGCGCGGGCTCGGCGTGACCGGGCGCATCAAGAGCCCGACCTACGCGCTGGTCGAGCGTTACCGCGTGGCCAATCGGCTACAATTCAACGAAAATCTCGAAAAACAGGTCTATCATGTTGATCTGTACCGGTTTTCGTCGGAAGATGATTGGCATGATGCAGGGCTGCGCGAACTGCTGGACGGCCGCAGCCTGTGCCTCGTCGAATGGCCCGAGCGCGCGCCGCAGCTGGTGCCGCGGGCCGATCTCGACATCGTTCTGGAACCGTCCGGAGAGGGCCGCATCGTGCGGCTGCGCAGCGGCAGCGCCGAAGGAACCGCGCTGCTGGACTGGGTGGCGTCGCATACGGTCTGAACGCGCCGCAGGGTCCCGCCGGCGCCTGTACGGGAGAGCGCCATGACGGCACGTCGCCAGTTTCTGACCCATTCCTCGACCCTGCTGCTGTGGCTGGCCGCGCCGGCGCTGGCGCATGGGGCGACCATTGTCGCCGTGCGCGTCTGGCCGGCGCCCGACTACACCCGCGTCACCCTCGAGTCCGACGGCGCGCTCAGCGCCACGCACTTCATGGTGCCGAACCCGGATCGGCTGGTCATCGACGTGCATGGACTGCAGCTCAGCAGCGATCTCAAGCAGCTGGTGGCGAAGATCCGCCCCGACGACCCGTACATCGCCGGCGCCCGCGTCGCCCAGTTCGCGCCCGATGTGGTGCGCATCGTGTTCGACCTGCGCCGGCCGGTGCACCCGCAGGTGTTCACGCTGCCGCCGATCGCCGCCTACCGCAACCGCATGGTGTTCGACCTGTACCCGGCCGCCACGCAGCTGGCGCGCGCCGACGCGCCCGCCGGCGGCGCGGGCGACAGCCTGGGCGCGTGGCTGCGCGCGCATCGCGCGGAGCTCGGCGAAGAGCTCACCCCATCACCGCGCAGCGCGCCTGGATCCCGACGCGACCGCAGGCCGGGCCGCAGCGTGCTGCTCGCGCTCGACCCGGGCCACGGCGGCGAGGACCCGGGCGCGACCGGACCCGGAGGCACGCACGAGAAGGACATCGTTCTGCTGATCGCGCGCGATTTGCGCGACCTCGCCATGCGCACGCCGAACATGCGGGTGCTGATGACTCGGGACAGCGACTTCTTCGTCCCGCTGTGGGCCCGCGTCGAAAAGGCGCAGCGCGCCAACGCCGACCTGTTCACCTCGGTCCACGCCGACGGCTGGTACACGCCGGAGGCGCGCGGCGCGTCGGTCTACTGCCTGTCCGCGCACGGCGCCTCCAGTGTCGAGGCGCGGATGATGGCGCAGCGCGAAAACGCGTCGGACGCGATCGGCGGCATCGACATCCACGCCCACGACTACCAGCTCGAGAAAGTCATGCTGGACATGTCGACCACGGCGCAGATCGACGCCAGCCTGAAAATGGCCCGACGCACCTTGCGCGAGATCGGAGCGTTCGCCCATCTGCATTCGGATCTGGTGCAGCAGGCCGGCTTCGTGGTGCTGAAATCGCCCAGCGTTCCGTCGATGCTGGTCGAGACCGCGTTCATCAGCAACCCCGAGGAAGAAGCGCGGCTGCGTACTCCCGCCTACCGGCACAAAGTCGCGCGGGCGATTTTCGACGGCATCCGCGAATACCTGGCGACGCGGCCGCCGCTGGCGCGTCCCCGCACCGTGGCTTGAGCGTGCCGCGTCACGCGGCGCGCGCGCGCCGCGCCTTCCACCAGCCCAGCACGATCGGAGCCAGCGACACGGCGACCACGCCCAGGGTCATCGCGCCCATGTTGGCGCGCACCCACGGCACATTGCCGAAGGCGTAACCGGCCAGCCCGACCACGCCGACCCACAGCGTTGCGCCGAGCACGTTGTAGGCGAAGAATGCGCGCGCGGGCATCTCCGCAACCCCGGCGACGAACGGCGCGAAAGTGCGCACCAGCGGAATGAAACGGGCGGCCACGATGGTCGCGCCGCCGTGGCGCAGGTAGAACGCGTGTGCGCGGTCGAACGCCCGCCGATTGAACCAGCGGCTGTGCCGCCAGCCGAACACCCGGTGTCCCACAGCTGTGCCGATCAGGAAATTCGCCGCATCGCCAGCCACTGCCCCGCCCCACAGCGCGCCCAGCCCGGCGACCGCATCGATCTGCCCCGCAGCGGCGAACGCGCCGACCACGAACAGCATCGAGTCGCCGGGCAGGAATGGGGTGACGACGAAGCCGGTCTCGGCGAACACGATGGCGAACAGCAGCGCGTAGACCCAGTGGCCGTAGGCGGCGATGAAATGCGCCAGCTGGGCGTCGAAATGCAGCAGCAGGTTGACGAGGTCGTGCAAGGTCATCGGCGAGGCGTCGGCGCGCAGGGCCCGTCAGTATACTGAGCCGATGCTGCCGCAGCCCCTGGCGCCGATCCGTGCGCTGCCCGATACCCTGATTTCGCAAATCGCCGCCGGCGAAGTCGTCGAGCGCCCGGCGTCGGCGCTGCGCGAACTCCTCGACAACGCCATCGACTCGGGCGCCACCCGAATCGTGGTGCGCATCGAACAAGGCGGCCTCGAACTGATCCGCGTCGAGGACGACGGCTGCGGAATCGCCGGCGACGAGCTCGGGCTGGCGCTGGCCCGCCACGCGACGAGCAAGATCGCCAGCCTGCACGATCTCGAACAGGCGCGCAGCCTGGGCTTTCGCGGCGAGGCGCTGGCGTCGATCGCCGCGGTGGCCGAAGTCGAGATCGTCAGCCGGCGCGCCGGCGCCGCCGCGGCCGCCGCGATCCGCGCCGAAGTCGGGCGCGTCGAGCCGGTGCGGCCGGCCGGCGGCGAGGTCGGCAGCACGGTCAGCGTGCGACGCATGTTCCACGAAATCCCGGCGCGGCGCCAGTTCCTCAAGTCGGCGGCGACCGAGTCCGGCTGGTGCGCCGAAATGGTGCGCCGCGCCGCGCTGGCGCACCCGGAACGGGCGTTCCAGCTGTGGCAGGACGGTCGCCAGACCTTGCAGCTGGCGCCGGCCGACGCGCTGCGCCGGATCGCCGACGTGCTCGGCCGCGGCTTCGCCGCCGACGCCGTTGCGCTGCACGCCGAGTTCGGACCGCTGCGGCTGCACGGGCTGGTGACGCGGCCCGCTGCGGCGCGCGCGCGCGCCGAGCACCAGTGGCTGTTCGTCAACCGCCGCTGGGTGCGCGACCGCGTACTGGCGCACGCGCTGCGCGCGGCCTACGCCGACGTGCTGCACGGCGCGCTGCAGCCGCAATACGCGCTGCTGCTCGAACTGCCGCCCGAGCGGGTCGACGTCAACGTGCATCCGGCGAAAAGCGAAGTGCGCTTCCGCGACCCGCAGGCGGTGCACCAGGCGCTGCGCCGCGCGGTGCAGGACACGCTGGCGCCTGCGCTGGGTGCGCGCGCGGCGGCGATC
>JAJZHS010000084.1 GCA_021798395.1 Pseudomonadota bacterium | reverse complement strand
CGGCGCCGGCGCGAGCCAGCCGGTAGTCGATGCGGCAGGCATGCCCGGCGCCGGCTGCCCAGCGCACCAGCAGGCTGCCGGCGGCGCGCCGCAGGTGCACGTCGAGCCGGCTGCCCTGTGCGACGTAGCCGACCAGCTGGTGGTGGTCATCGAACACCTGCGCGGCGAACGGCAGCGCCGCGCCGCTGCTGCGATGCGCCGACATCAGCACCCAGCGCCCGCGGTGGGCGCGCAGGCGCACCTCGACGATGGCCCCCGCGCGCGGAATCACCCGTGCCGACATGTTCACCAGCGAGGTCGCGTCGCGCGGGTCGATGCCGACCGTGTCGGCGGCGTACGGCGTGAGATAGGTGGCCACCCCGTAGCCGCGCGCGTCGATTCGCGCGCCGTCACTGCCGACCACCGGCGCGCCGCGGGCCCCGTCGGCCCGGATCAGCGCGATGGTGTTGCCCAGGTACGGAGTGAAGGTGGCCCCTCCCCCGAACACCACGACCCCGCCGTCGGCGTTGAGCGCCAGCGAGCGCGTGCGGCCACCGGCCCCGGCCGATTGGGTCAGCGCCGCGCCGAAGCTTCCGCTCGAGCCGCGCCACGTGCCGTCGACACCCGCGCTGCGCGAGCCGCCGCCGGCGGCGACCTGCGCCCCGTACGACAGGCGGCCGCCCGGGCCCGCGGTGGCCGAGGCCGCCCATTGCGCGGTGGTCGCCCCGGCGCTGTCGCGCTGGACGCCGAAGCTGGCCTGTGGCGCGGCAGGCCCGCCCCCCAACGGCAGCGACAGGCCCACGTTGAGCACCTCGCTCGAGCCGGAGAAGTTCACGCCCAGCTGGCGGCTGACGAACACGCTGAGCTGCGCACGCCCCAGCGCGCGCACCCAGCCCAGCTGGTAGGTGGTCTGGCGCGGCGCGAGACTCCAGTAGCGCGTGCTGCTGCCGCTGACGAACAACGATCCCTGGTCGCCCAGCGCCAGGGTCCATTGCCCCTGCAGGGATTGGCGGGGTCGTGCAGCGACGGGCAGCGGAAAATATGCTCCGCGGAACGCGGCCGCCGCGTTCATCGCGTCCTGCGGGCCGAAATAGCCACGCGACTGCCGCGTCACGCTCAGCAGCAGGCTGCTCGCGCGCCGCGCCAGGCTCCAGGTCAGGCGCTCGCGCAGCCCGCTGCGCCAGCCTCTCGCGGGCTGCTCGAAGCGCGCCTGCGTGAGGTCCAGCGCCCAGGCCCCGAGCTCGGTGTTGAACGCCGCGCCGAGAGCGCCGGCACGGTAGCGCCGCGCCCCGATCGCGCCGACCTCGCCGGTGACGGCATCGCTGAAGCCATGCAGCAGCGAGCCGAGCACCACGGGCCAGCGGGCATCTCCACCGCTTCCCTGCAGGCGCCCGGCCAGCAGCTGGTAGCTGGACTGACCGGGACGCTGCATCTGAGGCAGCACGGAGACCGGCACGGAAAATCCCGATACGCGGCCGTCGAGCTGGGTCACCGTGACCTGCAGCGGCGCCCCCACGGCCGGCGGGTACAGGTCGTCGATCACGAAGGCCCCGGCCGGCACCGAGGTCTGGTAGAGCAAGGTGCCGTTCTGCGTGACCCGCACCGTCGCGGCCGACGCGGCGAAACCCCGGATGCGCGGGGCGTAGCCCTGTTCCGAGGCCGGCTGCATGCGCGCGTCGCTGGCCAGCATGATGCCTCGAAAGCCCACGCTGTCGAGCAGTTGCCCGTCGGTTTGCCCCTGGCCGATCTGCACGTAGCCGCGCAGGCTCGCGACATCGTGCCGAAGGTCGCTGCGGATGCTCGTGTAGTGCAGGCCCTGCCCGCTGGTGCCGCTCAGCGTGCCGTCGTGGCGCAGCTGCCAGGCGCCGAGATTGACACCGCCGGCGAGCCCGAGAAAGGAGTCGGTGAGCGGGCCTGACGGAGCAGTCGTCCGGCTGCGCACCGCGTTGAACTGGTAGTTCAGGCGCCCGGCCACGATGCCGTCATTCCACGAACGCGGCGAGACCCAGCCGCGCGGCCTGTGCACGAGCACGGCCGCCGGCGCCGCGATGTCCACGCGCAGGCGCGACAGGTCGAAGGTGGCGCGCAGGCCGCGGGCGACCTGCGCGGCAGGCAGGCACAGGGGCGCGCCGTGGCCGTCGAGCCAGCGCCGCGCGCGCGGCAGCAGGCGCCGCCGGTCCAGCCTGACCTCATGCCACGCCGCGCGGTCCAGGCACACCTCGGGGCGCGGCGGGTGGCCACGCATGCGCACCCATGCGTCGGCGTTGCCGGCGAAGCGGTGATTGACATCGATCTCGCTGCGATAGCGGCCCGCCGGCACGGCCTCGGCGTGGTCGAACCATGCCAGCGAGCCGGCGCTGGCGCCGCCGAACACCAGCCGCGGGTCGAACTGCACGTCCGCCGGCACCGCGGCATGCGCGACCGCCACCAGCAGGGCGGTGGACCAGGCCGCGAAGCTCGCACCCGTGGCCCGCCGCCAGCTCGGGTCAACGCGGCCACGCATGAGCAACGCAATCGGGCCCGGCACCTGCTCGCCAGTCCACGGCTACGACACGACAGCGGCGCGGGCATGCACGAAGGCTCCGTAATCATTGACCACGGCGTAGCTCACGGAGCGTACCGGCGCGGCACCGGGCAATCGCCAGCGCCGGGTCCCGAAGGGCAGCACGGTGCCCTGCAAGGCCGGGCCGATCGCGCCGTGCGGCCCGCGGCAACGCAACTCGACGATGGCGATGCAGTACGGCGACGGGTTGCGCACCTGCACGACGCAGCGCCCGCGCGCGCAAACCTCGCGCCAGCGCAACCGGCGCATGGCCTGGGTCGGGTTGCCGCGCAGCGCCGCCGGCCGATACAGCAGCTTGATGCGCGTACGCACCGCGAACTGGATGTAGTTGCGCTGCCCGGCCGATCGCGGCCCGGGCGGGATGTCGAGCACATTGAGCCAGAAAAGGCTTTCGCGATCGGCCGGCAGCGCCGATCCGGTGAACACCACGCTCAGGGTCTGGCGCTGCCCGGCATCGATGCGGGCCATCGGCGGCGTGACCACGAACGGCACCCGGATGTCCTGCGGCGCAGCCTCGGGGTTGCCGGCATCGATCCACGCCTGCATCAGGGCCGGCTGTCGCCCCATGTTGAGCACGGTGATTCGAGCCTGCGGCGCGGCGCCGTGGTAGACGAGCCGGGTGTCGGACAACACCAGCGCGGCATGCGCCGGGTTGCACGCCGTGGCGGCCAGCCAGGCGCACGCGAGAGCGCGCGCGACCATTCCTGCCCAGGCGCTTGCGACACGGTGGGGGCATCGCGGCGACACTGCCTGCATGGCCGGGACCCGGGCCGTGCCGGCTATTGGTAGACGACCGAGTAGGTCACCTGCGAAGCGTAGGGCCCGGCCGTCGCGCCTCCGTTGGCCGCCGAGTACTGCACCAGGAAGGTGTCGGAACCGGCGCCGGTGGTCAGCGTCGCCGCGGTGACTGCCTGCGAGCCGCTCACCCGGCCCATCTTGATCGGCGTGCCGTCGGCGTTGGCGAAGCAGACCTCGGCGTTGGTGCCGCCGGTGCCGCTGGTGTTCTTCAGGCAGCCGGTGGCCGTGTCCACGTTGGGGCCGGCCTCGAAGTACACGGTGGCGCTGCTCAGGCCGGCCGAGCATCCGGAGTAGCTCATGGTCACCGCGGTGGCGCCGGCCACCGCGCCGGACGGCAGCGCTGCCGTGGACACGGTGGGCAGCGTCACGGTCAGGTTGGGTGAACCGGCGTTGATGGTGCAGGTATTCGCGGTGACCTGCCCGTTGACGGTGATGGTGCCGTCGCTGGCGCAGGCCTGCCGCGGCGCCAGCAGCAGCCCCGCCAGCAGCAGCGGCAACGCCGCCAGGAGCCGTGGAATGCCGCGAGCAGTGCTTGGATTCTTCAAGGACGCCTCCATCGAGCCTGGGCTTGTTCGGCGGCGCTCGCGCGGCCGTCCAGGGTCGCCGGACGGCGGCCCGCAGCTCGGCGCCGCATGCCTGCGACTATAGGCGGGGGGGTGTTAGCGACGCGCCCGAATACCCGGCAGCGCCGCGTTAGCCGGGCGCGGTCAGGACTGCGCGAGCTCGGGCAACGGCGCGGCGCAGACGGTGCGATCGCGTCCGCCGGTCTTGGCTTCGTAGAGGGCCTTGTCGGCGCTGCGCAGCAGGCTCGACAGCAGGTCGCCCGCCGCGGGTCCGTGCCAGACGGTCAGGCCCACGCTCACGCTCAAGGCCCCCAGCGGCGTGTGCAACTCGCGCACGCCCTGGTGCAGGCGTCCGGCCACGTACTGCGCCACCCTGTCGTCGGCGCCGGGCAGCCACAGGACGAACTCCTCGCCGCCCAGGCGCACCACCAGGTCCGTGGTACGCGCGCAGGCCCGCAGGCGTTGGGCCAGCGCCACCAGCACGCGGTCTCCCTCGGCGTGGCCGCAGGAGTCGTTGACCCGCTTGAAATGGTCGACGTCGACCAGCAGCAGCGCGCCCACGCAGGGCTGCCCGGCGGCAGGCTGCCATGCATGCACCGAGAGCTCCAGCGCGCGCCGGTTCTTCAGCCCGGTCAACGGATCGGTCAGGCTGAGCTCGGACAGCTCCTGGTTGCGCAGCTCGACCCGGCGCGCCCGCTCCGAAAGCTCGCGATTGAGGCGCTCCACCTGTTCGCTGCTGGCGGCCAGCCGGGCCGCCAGGCTCTCGGCGTCGGCCCGGGCCCGGATCAGTTCGGCTTCGAAGCGACTGCGCTCCAGCGCCACGAACACGGCCCATACGATGGACGCTTCGCTGCCGGGCGCGGCAGGCCTGCGCGTCGCGTTGAGCATGACCGGGACGGTGGCTCCATCGGCCCCCACCAGCTGCAGGTACAGCTCCTTGACGCGCTGCTCGTGGTGCAGCATCGGAAAGATGTAGCACTGCGCGAACAGGAGCGACGCGGGGGGCAGCAGATGCTCCATCGAGCGGCCGCGCCAGTCGCTCTCGCACCCTCCGACGATCTGCAGCAGCTCGGCGTTGATGCGCAGCACGTGGCCCTGAGCGTCCGTCACCATCATCGCGCAGGGGATGTCGTCGACGGCCAGCATCTCGGCACTCCGCGAGCGCTCAGGCCCGGGCGTAGTAGGCGCGCATGGCGTCGATCACCAGCGCCGGATGGCTCATGTGCGCGCAATGCCCGGTCACGTCGAGCACCCGCAACTCGCTGTCGCGCAGGTTGCGGTGCAGGTACTCGCCCACCGACAGCGGCGCCAGCGAGTCACGGGCATGCTGCAGGATCAGGCTGGGCGTGCGCACCCTCGGCAGGTCGGCCCGGTTGTCGGCGAAAAACGTGGCGCGGGCGAACACCCTGGCCGCCTTCGGATCGGTGGAGCAGAAGCTGCGGGTCAACTCGCCCGCGACGGCCTCGCTGCCCTGCTCGCCACCGGAGACCGTGGAGCCGAGAAACTGCGCCCAGCCGATGTAGTTCTGGTCCATCAACTGGAGCAGGCCCTCGAGATCGGCGACTTCGAAACCGCCGTGGTAGTCGGGCGGATGATTGACAAAGCACGGCGAGGCCCCGATCAGCACCAGGTCCGCGAACAGATCGGGCCTGCGCGCGGCGGCCAGCAGACCGATGCTGCAACTCACCGAGTGCCCGACGAAATGCACCCCTGCGTGCAGCCCGAGGCCGTCGAGGATCTCGATCAGGTCGCGCACGTGGCCGTCCAGCGAGGAATAGCGAGCGGGGTCGAAATACGCCGGATCCGACAGGCCGCTGCCCGCGTAGTCGAACAGCACCTGCCGGTACGCGGGCTGGAACGCCGGCGTGACCTCGCGCCACATCAGCTGGTTGCAGCCGAAGCCATGCCCGTACACGAGCACCGGAGCATCGGGTGCATCCGCTTCGAGAACCTGGATGTGATGACGATCGTGAATACGCATGTCGCTGGAGTCCGCGGCCGGCAGGCAGGCCTTGCTCCCTACCTTGCATTGTGCTGCGACTCGCCGGTCATGGGGTGTTAAATTTGTCACAAAAACAGCACATTTTGTGCGCTGCATGAAGCTCGGGCGCGCTTTTCTCGGCGTCGGGCGGCGCGAACGCGCAGATTTTTGGAGCCGGCATGCGCGGCGTGACGTGAGGCCTTCCCGCATGGGCGGCGCGAGTCGCGCACAATAGGCGCTGCCGCCGACGACACGATGAACCTGCTGATCTTCAAGCTTGCCGCGACCCCCATGCTGGTGCTTGCCGCCACCGGGCTGCAACGGCGTTATGGCGGCACCATCGGTGGCCTGTTCACCGGCTTGCCGGTGACCTCGGCGCCGCTGTCGCTGTTCCTCGCGCTGGAACACGGAGCCGCCTTCGCGGCCCGCGCCGCCGTCGGCACCCTGCTCGGGCTGATCGCGATGGCCGGCTTCTGCGCCGCGTATGCGCGAAGCGCGCGGCGCGTTCCCTGGGGAGCTTCGCTGGCGCTGGCCGGCACCGCCAGCGCCGGGCTGTTCATCGCGCTGTCGAAGCTGCCGCAGCGCCCGCTGCTGGCGGCCGCGCTGGTGTTCCCGGCACTGCTTGCGCTGGCGCTGCTGATCGGGCGCGCCCGCCCGGGCGCGGCGCCGCCGCATCCCTGGTGGGACCTGCCGGCGCGCGTGGGCTTCTCGCTGGCGGCGGTGCTCGGCATCACCGCGGCTGCCGCCCACCTGGGGCCGACCTGGAGCGGCATGCTGGCGACCCTGCCGGTGCTGTCGGCGATCATGGGCGGCTTCACCCACCGTCACGCCGGACCCGAGGCGGCGCGCGCGCTGCTGCGCGGCATCGTCGTCGGCTCGCTGGGAGCGGCTGCCTTCAACCTGATCGTGGCCTTCGCCGTCGTGCCCGGCGGCATCGCCGCGGCCTACGGCGCAGCGGTCACGGCCGCGCTGGCTCTGGCCTGGACCAGCCACGCGCTGCTCGAGCGCGCGCTCGACGCGCTGGCACCCGCGGTTTGATACCGATTGAAGCCAACGGTCGCCCACTCCACCCCTGCTGGCGCGCGTTCCAGCGGTCCCAGGTTGGCGTCAGATGTCGCTCTCCGGGATTCGCCTTGTCGGGATGGATCGGACGGGCTGGACGAGCAAGGGGAAAGGCGAGACAATCAGGTCATGACTGGACGTGCTGCAAACCGAGGCAAGAGTCAGCGAGACAAGGAGACGGAGAGAAGAGCCCTGGCGATCGAGTGGCTTACGAGTTTCGACGGCACTGTCTGGCATTACGAGGGCGGATACATGGCCATACTTGAAATTCAAGAGCATCCAAACGGTCAAAGTTCGGAATTTCCAGAGGGGCTGTTGTATTGCTTCACTTTCCACGAACCTGGGACGAGTGGAAAAGAGGGCAATCGGATATATGGGTTAGACAACAAACATTCCCCTGACAAGTCCGCTCCCTACGATCACGAGCACAAGACGACCTGGCCCGAAGAACCTCCCGGTGCACGCCCAAAAGAAAGCAAACCCACAAGGTATCCCGAAGCGTCCATCCAGAAAGCGTTTGAGAAGTTTCCGAAGGAAATAGCGAAAATCATGGAGAGGCTTGGCTTGTCACAAGAGGCCGTCAGCCAATCGAGGACGCAGCGGAGAAGCGCTGCGGCAGAGCAGGTCGAGGGAGCCGCGCAGACAGCAGCCATCAAGAGGACAGGGGTGAAAAAATGAAACAGACTGACCACTCGAAGCCAAGCGGAAAGTCTCCGGTCATGAGCCTCGCCGATGCGATGAAAACCATGGGACAAGTGTTGCGCGGCGAAATTGAAGTCCCGAAGGACTTTCCGAAATCGAAGACCTATTTCAACGACGAAGAGGCCAAGAAGTGGCACACGGATAGAAGCCGAGCGGCTGAACCTGCGGTGAGCCCACTTCCCCCGGTCGCCAGTTCTCGCGAACCGAAAGTTGGGGTGCACCACGCGATCGTGGCCTCGTCACGACAGTTTGCCGCATTCGCCAAGCTCTTCGAGGACAACGGAGTGCTGTTGCACGTTCTTGCGAGCGAGGGAGCGGATTCGACGGCCTCTTTGGCTCGCAGATTGAATAAAGACCCGGGAAACGTGCGCCGGACGTTGAATAAGCTGGAGGTCTACGGAATCATTCGATTCGTCCCGGAGGGCGGCGGTATCAAACGTCCAGTCCTCGCGACCGAGGAGATCGATTTCAAAGTGAACTTCAAGTCTGGTGAGATTCGCCTCACAGCCTGAAATCGGGGCCATCGTGATGAATCGATCCCGAGAGATCGAATCCACCGGCAATTGTTGCTGGCGATGTCCCCGGCCCTGTCTCTTGCGCGGGCGCCCAGTCCGCGCTTCGATACGGCGCACGCCCATCATGCCGATTCTGCACCAACGTCACCCTGGAGTATTTCATCAGCCTGCCGGGGGAAATCGGGAACCTCGCGGATCGACATGGTGCATTCGAGGAACGACACAGGACGACACGGCTCGATAGAAAACGATGGAACTTCCCTCGGAAAAAATAACAGAAAAGGCGGTTTCCCAGAGGGAAAGGCCGGCAACTGCAAGCGATCTGAGCGGTCACACCCCGATGATGCAGCAGTACCTGCGCATCAAGGCCGAGCACCCCGAGCACCTGCTGCTCTACCGCATGGGGGACTTCTACGAACTGTTCTACGCCGACGCCGAGAAGGCGGCGCGACTGCTCGACCTGACGCTGACCCGGCGCGGGCAGTCGGCAGGCGAGCCGATCATCATGGCCGGGGTTCCGGTGCAGGCGCTGGACACCTACCTGGCCAGGCTCGTGCGCATGGGCGAGTCGGTGGCCATCTGCGAGCAGATCGGCGACCCGGCCACCAGCAAGGGGCCGGTCGAGCGCCGGGTCGAGCGCG